>CAZHLC010000324.1:0-5492 GCA_964532545.1 uncultured Leptospiraceae bacterium
ACTGTGCCCAGTGGGGCATTAAGGTGTTGAGTTTGAAGAATACCGATTTTGTGAACCAGATTTACGCATCTTCTGAATTCAGTTTCACCTTGATGCTGGCTCTGATGAGAAAGCTGCCCCAGGCCATTGAAGTCGTAAAGAGCGGCTCTTGGCGCGATGAAGAAGATTTGCTGCGGGGGGTTGAGTTGCGTGACAAAACCCTGGGTATTATTGGCTATGGCCGAATTGGCTCAAATATGGCCCGTTACAGCAATGCTCTTGGTATGAAAATCTGCGCCTATGACCCCAATGTCAGGGTTAATGATGATTATGTTCAGCAAGAGTCATCATATCAAGATGTGCTGAAAAGGGCTGACGTGCTCGCCATCTGTGTTCATCTTGACTCATCGACCCATGGTATGGTAGATGCTTCATGGTTTGAGCAGATGAAAGATGGTGTGTACATTATTAATCCAGCAAGGGGCGAGATTGTTGATGAGCAGTGTCTGATTGATAATCTGCAGTCAGGCAGGGTTACCGCTGCGGCCGTTGATGTTATTACCAATGAGTTTGAATCAGATAAAAAGAAGCATATGATGATTAAATTTGCCAAAGATAACCCAAACCTGATTGTGACCCCCCACATTGCCGGGCTAACCTATGAGTCAGAAACCAAGGCAGCTCGTTATACCCTCAAACAGGTAACCGAATTTTTAGCAGGAATTTAAAATGAATTTTCTACCAGATATTTCAGTAGTTGTCTGCAGCTACAACCACGGCAAGTGGATAGAGCGCTGTATACGCAGCATCACCCATCAAGATGGTATCACGACCCGTGATTATGAGATCATCGTGGTTAATGATGCCAGTACCGACAGCACGGTTGAGGTTCTGGCTAATCTGCAGCAGATTGAAAACCTGAAGATTCTTCATAATGAAAAGAACCTGGGGTTACCGGCTTCATTGAACAAGGCCATAAAGCAGGCCCTCGGCCGATATATTGTGCGCGTTGATTCAGATGATTATGTATCACGCAGATTCTTGATGTTGTTGCGAATGTTTTTAGATATGAACCGTGAATATCAGGGCGTGGCGGCCGATTATGTCAAGGTCGATGAATTTGAACAGTTTATTGAGCGGGTCAATTGTTTTGAAGAAGAGATCGCCTGCGGGGTTATGTATCGTAAAGAATGCCTGTTTGACATCGGTCTCTATGATGAGGGTTTTACCATGCGTGAGGGGCACAACCTGCGTAAAAGGTTTGAGCAGAAGTTCAAAGTGGCCCGGCTTGAATTTCCCCTTTACAAATACAGATTTCATGATCATAACCGAACAAAGAATAAAGATGAACTTGATAAGTTTGATGCCAAACTGGCTGATATGAAAGAGGCAAATTGATATGTTATTTATCGCTGAAATAGGTTTAAACCACAACGGAAACTTTAATCTCTGCTATGAGCTGATTCGTCAGGCCAAATATGCAGGGGCCGACGTCGCCAAGTTTCAACTTGGCTGGCGCCAGGGTGAAGATGAGATGAATCATATGAATGAAGAGAGACTTGGCTTACTCAAGAAATGGGCTGACTATTTTGATATTGAGTTGATGTTTTCAATTTTCACCCCTGAAATGTATGAGCTGGCTCAAAAATTTGATTTCAACAGATATAAAATAGCTTCACGTACTGTGATTGATGACCCAGGTCTGGTGAAAGATATTATTGCCTCAAAGAAGCAAACGATTGTTTCACTGGGTATGTGGCAAGAAGATACACTGCCCTTTGGTAAACCCGATAATGTTTATTATTTGTGGTGTCGCTCTAAGTACCCCTGTCAACCCTGGGATATGACAGACTTTGTGAAAGATTTCAAAAACTCTGATTATACTGGCTATAGCGATCATACCATTGGTATTGATTCGGCTCTTATGGCTATTACACGTGGTGCAACCATCATTGAGAAACACTTTACCCTCGATAAATCTGATGTGACTATTCGTGATCATGCTCTCAGTTCGACACCCGATGAGTTCAAGCTCATGGTCGAGCTGGGCCGTGAGATTCAGAAGAAGTTGACCCTCGGCATTTAAAAATTGAATTGAAGACTGCAGTATTAAGCACTGATACCCTGCATCACCGTTATTTTATCAATGAATTGAGGCGCCAGCAGCATGAGCTGGCAGCTCTGGTTCTTGAAGAAAAAGGTGTAGAGCCCCCCTTTGAAGTGGGGCCTTTCTTTCGCGCTGAAGAAGACCAGTTTGAGACTGAAACCATGTTCAGCGAATTCAGCACAGAATGGGCTCTTAAGAATATTATATCGTTTGAACATATTAACACTTCAGAAGCCATTGAATATTTTAAGCAGGGCAGCTTCGATTTTGCAGTGGTGTTCGGCACCCGTCGTATAAAGCCCGAAGTAATCGCCCTGTTTAAGCATGGCCTGATTAACGTTCACCGGGGCATTGCCCAAGAGTATCGCGGCCTTGATTCTGATCTGTGGGCTATCTATCACCGTGACTATGAAAACCTTGGGGTTACCATTCACCGGGTTACTGCTGAGCTTGATACCGGCGAGATTGTCGGCCAGCAGCATATGCCCCTGAAAAAAGACATGAAAATCTTTCAGATTCGGGGCTATACCACCCAGATTGCGACTCAGTTGGTGAGTAATGCTCTCAGCGACTTTAAGACGGGCAAGCTGGTTTCGAGACCTCAAGAAAAGTTTGGCCGTTATTATTCATTTATGCCCCTGGTAATGAAAGAGCAGATGGGCCGTCGCTTTGGCCGCCATTGTGCAAAATTGAAAGATGATTGAAGCAGCTACCGCAACATTCTCAGCAGAGACTCTGAAAGATGACCTCGTCATTCTGCTTTATCATGGGGTGACCGACAGTCAAAGTCATGGCATTGAAAACTATTCTGCAAAACACCTGCAGGTAGATGAATTTGCCCGCCAGATTGAGTATGTCAGCAAAAACTGTAATGTGTTATCGATTGATGACATTGTTACCAGAACTCGAAACAATGAACCATTCGGTGAGTACGCTGTAGCCATCACCTTTGATGATGGCTTTCGCAATAATTATACTACGGCCGCACCTGTTCTTGAAAAGTTCGGGGTACCGGCTGTGTTCTACATATCAAGCGGAATTGTAAATTCTACCATTATGTTCTGGGTAGATATTCTTGAAGATTGCCTCAATCTCAGCAAAAAAGACCGTATCACTGTTCAACTTGATAACAGCGTTGAGTTTTTGTTGAGAGAAGACTCTGAAAAGATTCAGGCTCTGAAGGCGATAAAATCATTCTGTAAAAAATCAAACGAAGAAACCAAGAACAGAATTCTGGCTCAAGTGCAAGAGCAGACAGGTGTAACGGCATCAGTTGACCATGCCAGCAATTATGAAAAAATCTCATGGTCAGAGTTGCGTGCCATGAACAGTAGTGACCTGTTTACCATTGGTGGTCATTCAATGTATCATGATATTCTTTCTGCCCTGCCACCAGAAAAAATGGCCAGCGACGTTGAGCTCTCAATAAGACTGCTTGAATACAATCTAAACCAGCAGATTACCCATTACTCATACCCAGAGGGGCAAGAGAACCACTACAATGAAATGGTGATCGATAAGCTGAAAGAGCTTGGTATTGTATGTTCACCCTCAGCGATTGCCGGCACTAACAGGCCACAGACTGACCTGTTTCATTTGAAACGTATTATGCCCGGGTTTATGGGCGCGCCCTTTCCTTACAGTTGATGCCTACCTATCTCGATATTGGCCACGCCGAGCCAGAAAAGAACATTGTATCACTGATGCCTACTGAGCAATACGCGGGTGTGGCGCTCAATTTACAAGAGCAGATGCAGTTTTCTGAGAGTCTGAGCCCACTGCTGGTTGCAGTGATCAACACTGCAGTAAAGAACTCAACCGAATTTCTGGGTCTCAAAGATGAGGTTTCAGCCTGTTTCTGGCGAACAGGTCTTGTGCCGGTTATCTCGCTCTATCTTGACCGATTAATTCGGTTGCACCTTTTTATTGTACGAGAAGGCCGAGACGGTCTGCATATAACCCCTGATAATTATGAATATGTTTTTTCGCCTTCTGTTGAAGAGCTCATAGCCGATAGCACACAGTCTGATGATATGAACCAGCGTTTGCTCTGTATGCTGGCTGAAGCCTATGAGCTGAAGATCGATGAGCAGCAGAAGATTGAGCGTATTCATTCACAACATCTTCATGGTGAGCACTTTATTAACTACAATAACCAGATCAAGGTTTCAACCCTGCGGCGAAAGTTCATCAGGCTGGTGAATTTACCCTCAAGGTTCATCGGTCGTTATGCTGCGCTGAAGTTTGAAGAGCAGAAGTTTGCTCTGCTTGAATATGGCTGTTTTGGGTTGGGCAGACTGGCCGATATGGAGTTTGACTGGAAGTTGACCAATAAACCCGTACAGCCTGAAATGCGCCGACAGCTTTTCAGGGCGATTGTAAAAGAATCGCATGGGGTTTTAAGCGAGTTTCTGCAGAAATACCAGATTACCGGGTCAGAGCTGATAGACCGTCTGTTGAATACCCTGGTAGAGTTCATGGCCGATGCTTACCCGGCGGTGCTTCTTGAAAGCGTACCTGATAACTTTGCCCGTGTTTTGAAAATATTTAAACGGTTTAAAGGTCGCACCTTCTTTCATGGGGGAATGTCTTTCTCGTCGCTTGGCTCTTATTTCAGGGCAGTAGCCCGCCATTACGGCTCGAAGCTGAGTGGGTTTCAGCATGGTGGCCATTATGGATACATTGAAGACCATGCCGGTCAGGCTGAAGGTGAGTTTGCCCAGTGTGACTCATTCATAACGTGGGGGTGGCAGAATTATCATCGACGGGCCTCAATTGATATGCAGGCTGAGATTCAGCCCAGTGCATGGCTCTACCAGAAAAAGCAGCACTGGAAGCAGAAAATCACCATTGCTGATGATGAAGCCCGCGAGTTTGATATTCTGTTCATGCCCAATAAAATCTATAAATATCCGCCGGCGCCCATGTGTGCGGCTGTCTCGACCCGTGATCAGTTAAAAGAGTTTTCAGAGGTTATGATTGACCTCGTGACCCAGGTGAAGCAACAAGATGCCCGTCTTATTCTTAAGCAATATAACACTACCACGTCTGAGCTGTTAGCCGGCACCATGAAAAAAATGCAAGAGGTTGGTGGTGATAACTACTACTGTATTGAGCATTTTCACAAGGGCCTCAATGAAGATTTATTAATGAAGGCCGGCTTTATAGTGTGGGATCAGCCAGGTACCGGTTTTCTTGAGTGTCTGGTTTCTGGTATTCCTACTCTGGTGTTATGGCCCAGGCACTACAATTTTGAAACCCCATGGGCTACTGATCACTTTAGATATCTTGAAGACGTCGGTGTGGTCTTCAGAGATTCGGTTGAGCTGGTTAAGCAGGTTGTGGCCGCCCGGGGTCAGCTGAAGAGCTGGCTTGCCCGGAGCTGCACAAGCTCTACATGTCCCTC
>CAZHLC010000325.1:0-5480 GCA_964532545.1 uncultured Leptospiraceae bacterium
CCGGCTTTGGCCCGGTAAAACTGCTCGACCTTAAAACCAAAGTATCTGTTAACACACTGCGCTACCAGCAGCCTAAGGGCCCGGGCACCCGGGTCAGCTTTAATTCAAACGATATGGATCGTAAGGGTGTCTACGTAGAATTTCAAGGAACCTTTCGCCAGATTGATACCAGCCAGAAATTCAGTTTTCGTACGCTACTTGGCCCGCCCACCACCGGCAAAGGTGCCATTGACCCCTATGATTCGAATGACAGCAGCCGCATCGTGGCTAAGCGCGTGGTGGTTGAAATTGAACAGACACCATCGCGGCCCTTCACTCAGATTGTTACTACCATTCAAGAAATTAAGTAAACACGCCGCCATTGCCAGCCTGATTTTTTCTGCTTCGGTACTGCTTGCGGGCGATGGGGCGATGGTTCTCGATGTGAAGCGCATGCCCCGCCCCTATGTGCATTTTAAAAATCAGAACCCAAACAATTACCTGAAGCGAACCGGTGTGCCGGCAAGACTGAGTCTTGGTGAGTTGCTATTTCGCAGCCCCTTGATACTGGGTAAAAAGGCGCAGAAGCTGGGCCTCTCATGTAATAGCTGCCACCCCAATGGTGACCAGAATGCCGATTTTTTTCTACCCGGTAATTCAAGCCGCCCGGGAACTGTCGATTTAACTCATAAGATGTTTTCAGCTGAGGCCGACAATGGGCGCAAAGATGCGCTGCGCATACCATCATTGCGGGGGGTGCGCTACCTGGCCCCCTATGGCCATGCCGGCCGCATTCAATCACTGCGTGAGTTTAACCGCCATGTTATTGTAAATGCCTTTGCTGGGCCAGAGCCTGAGGCTCTGGTGCTTGATAGTCTCACAGATTATCTGCGGCAGCTTGAATTCTTACCCAATAAACACCTGGGCTCTAATAATCGATTGGTCAGAAAAGCAAACCATGGTGCCAGGCAGGGTGAGATTGTGTTTAACAATGCCTGCGCCAGTTGCCACATGCCATCTGCTTTTTTTCGCGACGGTCGCATTCATAGACTGGGCAGCAAAAAATATGCCGAAACCTCACCCTGGTCTTTCGAGGGGGGAGTTAAAACCCCCACATTAATTAATCTTAACAGCAAATTAATGTTTCATAATGCAGACAAAGGCTCATTCGAGCAGGTACTCAAATTTAAGCAGATGCAGCTGAAGCTGCGCCTTACGGTCGCTCAGCAAGACAGCATAATGGCCTATCTCAAGCTGGTTACAGCGCGTGAGTTACCTTATGACCAGCGTCACCTGGCTGAACGTATGGTTGAGCTGGGTTCGCTACTGCGTATTTTTCAAAATGACCGGGTGGCGCGTAAACAGAGTGAGCTGATTCTCAATAGCATAGCTTTTGTAATAAAAAAAGAGGCAGGTCAATCAAGTAACGCAGAAAGCAGAGCCATCGTGCAGAAGTTTTTAAAAAGGCTTTCTAGTCTTAAAGCGCTGCCATACCAAGAGCAGAAAAAGAAAGCCCTGGCTCTTGAGAGCTGGGCGCAAGAAAAGCTTGTTTACTTTCGCTGACGGCGCCAGGCTGTTTTCATTACCAGGTAATCGGTAAGCCCTCGAAAATAACGTCGATTCACATAGAAGAACTTCATCATAAACGGGGTCACCAGCATACGTTTGTTTTTTTCAATACACTTGATGATATCACGGGCCCCTTCTTCGGGGGTTATGGTGCGGGCCAGTTTGCTGAGAGCGGGTATCTTTTCTTCAGACCCCGGGTTATTCTGAAAATACTCGCTGCTGATTTTGCCCGGCGAATACAGAGATACGCCGATCTTAGTGTCGTACAGGTCAGCCCAGAGGGCTTCATTAAAACCACGCATGGCCCAGCGGGCTACCGAGTAAGAGACCGCCCCCGCTATAGGAAACTCAGAAGCGGGCGAGGTAATATTCACAATGTGACCAGAGTTGCGTTCAAGCATACCCGCGATAAAAGCATGAGTGACATTAAAGGCGGCGAAGTAGGGTACTGACATCATTTCTACATTTTCTGCCGGGGTAGTGTTTTCAATAGAGCGCCATTCGCCAAAACCAGCATTATTTATAATGATATCGGGCGCGCCGAATTCTTTGAGAATTTTTTTACACACTCTGGCTGTCTCAGCGGGTTTTGACAGATCTACGGCAAAGGCGTTGGCCTTGCCGCCGGCCATGATGATTTCTTTTTCGATTTTAATGAGTTTATCTTTACTGCGGGCGAGTAACAAAGCGTGGGCACCTTTGGCTGCCAGGGCCCGTGCCGCGGCCGCACCGAGACCACTCGATGCCCCGGTTACGATGGTGTAAGCTCCGTCGATAGTCATAAGTACTCCTTATAGTTTACCTGATAAACCCTTAATGGCTCAGCTTTACCCTTCACTTTTACCCGGGGCATTTTTGTTGTACTGAATTTATTCTCGAGCAGCGTAAATACTTTTTCTGAAATGAGAAAGTCGGCACCCAGTTTTTTGCAGAGAGACTCAATACGGCTGGCAGTATTCACGGTGTCGCCAATAACTGTATATTCCATATGGCCGGCAGAACCCAGGTTGCCGGCAAATACTTCACCGCTGTGAATACCGATACCAATGGCCACAGCCTCTTTGCCAGCAGCTGCTCGCTGCTGATTGATTTCTTGCAGAGCCCCCATCATGGCAATGCCAGCTCTGACTGCATTTTCGGCGTCGTGGGCCGGGTCGGGCGAGGGCTTCGGCACACCAAAATTGGCCATGATGGCATCGCCGATGAACTTATCGAGGCTGCCACCGTTAGCAAAAACGGCCTGGGCCTGCTTTCCCCTGAAGTCGGTGAGAAACTCACCCAGCTCATCGGGCGTCATGGCCTCAGACATAGCGGTAAAGCCCCGTATATCTGAAAATAGAATTGAAACAATCTGGCGCCCCTGGCCGCTCATCATTTCGGGGTTGTTGCTGATCTCTTCAGCCACGTCAGGAGAAAAATAACGGGCCAACGAAGCTTTCTGGGTTTCAGCCTGGGCAATTCTTTTTAACAGGCTGATGACCCGCACCAGACCATAGTAGATGATAATTCCTACGCCCACTGCGGCTAGAGGGCGGCTCATAAAAACGTCATTAAGCAGAATGCCGGGCCCCAGCACATAATCACCCCAGTCTGTAGAAATTACTATGCCCGTGGCAAAGCCGAAGCCCAGTACGGCATAGAAGTAAAGCAGAAAGAGCAGGGTGCTGAACAGCACCAGGCGCAGCTTGAATTGCAGTAGAGTGAGAGCTATAGGTAAGAAGGTAAAAAATATTAACGGATTTTTCACCGTATGAGCCATATTGTTGGGGGCCTGCACGGTATTATAGTAGATGGCGATCGCATAGATCAACGTAAAATCAAAAAGAATAACCAGGTAATCAAAGACACGCAGTGCTTCACGTCGGTCATGATATAGCAGATAGGTATGAGCTGCCGTCATTGCAAAGTAGGCGAAAGTAACCAGCAGGTTGGCTAACAGGTTACCAGTGGGGCTGTTAACAATACTTAAGACAAGAAAACCTACACCAAGAACATAACGAACCCGGTTGACTATGACAGCGCCATGGCGCGATTCTTCATTAAAGATTTGTTGTATGGCTGCATCACTGCCCAGCGAGCGTTCTTGTAAAAGCCGTTTAAGGGTCTCAATCAACTGCACCAGCGTTTCTGCCACTGAAGCCTGCTCTGTAAATCGTGTTTTTTATTGTAAGAATATCAAATCTATCTGATGGGGTACTCATGGTTTTTAAGGGGTTCTGTCTGCTGATGGCTGCTTTGTTTGGTTGGTCAATTATGCTGCAGTTGAATGATGTCGACCCAGCTTTATGGATCACTCTCTATGCCATTGGGTTACTCATCTGCGCTCTGGCGTTGTTTGATCTTGCCTGGTGGTGGCCTTACTGGGTTATAACTCTGGCCTTTATTGCTTATGCCCTGGTGTTGGTTCCCCTGAAAACATCGGGAAATTATTTTGATAACGAAGAAGCCCGCGAAGCGGGCGGTTTACTGATTGTAGCATTGACCATTACAGTGGTTAACCTGCGAATGAGAAAGTATAAGACTATGCCCCCAGCAGATTAGCTACCAGTCTTCTGGCACCACCGTGGTCGCGGTGTTCGCACAGGTAGATGCCCTGCCAGGTACCCAGATTAAATCGGCCATTGCTAATGGGTAGGGTAAGACTGCTGCCCAGAATTGATGCTTTCAGGTGGGCTGGCATATCGTCTGGGCCCTCATAAGTGTGTTTGTAATATGGCGCATTCTCAGGCACCATATGATTAAAATGCGATTCAAAATCAGCTCGCACAGTGGGGTCGGCATTTTCATTGAGAGTCAGCGAGGCACTGGTATGTTTAATAAAGAGGGTGCACTGGCCTTTATCAATCTGCCCCAGATGCTGCAGCTTTTTTTCAATCTCACTGGTTACCAGGTGAAAGCCCCGCCTGAAGGGGCCCAGAGAAAACTCTTCTTGAAACAGGTTCATAGCTGTCAAAATCACAGGTTGACTCTTATTCCACAGTATTTTTTCACTTGCCATTGCAAATTAATTCGTCTGAAATAATACATGGCGGTTGAAAAACACACCATCTCGCTGGCAACCAGGGGCTTCTGCGACATTGTCGATATCACAGCCCAGGTTGAGGGGCGCATTCAAGACTCGGCCCTGCAAGACGGTATTGCCACAGTCTTTGTGGGTGGTTCAACGGCCTCGGTTTCAACCATCGAATATGAGAGCGGGGCAATTCGTGATTTGCAAGAAGCCATTGAGAAGATCGCCCCGCAAGAGGGGTTTTATCATCACAATGCCCGCTGGGGCGATGGTAACGGCTTTTCACATGTGCGCTCGGCTCTGCTGGGCCCCTCAATAACCTTACCGTTTGAGGGCAAACAAATGATGTTGGGCACCTGGCAGCAGATTATCTTTATTGATTTTGATAACCGCTCAAGAAACCGTCAGGTGATTGTGCAATTGATAGGTGAATAGTTATGTATAAGTTTTTAGTATTACTTATGGTCAGCTCTAGTCTGGCAGCTCTGGGAAATAACAACTGTGAAAGAAAGTTAAGGCGGGCGACTCAGAAAAGCCTGCGCGAATGCTCGGCCTACCGTGAGCGTGCCGCTATGAAAAGCTGCATTGAACAGAAAATGAAAGAGCGTGAGCTGGCCCTGCAGAAATGTCGCCAAACCAAAAAGAAAAAGGGGTTTGTATCACCCCTTGAACGTAAACGCCAGCAATGGCGCAAAGAGCGACTTAAGAAAAAGTCGTAACAAAACACTCGCCTTAACCTATGGTATTGCGCCAGGCGCTGCCGGGGAATGCTAATTTAAGGTTATTTCAATGCGGGCGAACTCACCTGTTAGCACAGCGCTTGCCTCTTTTTCTGCGATTACCCCATCCTCAAGGATGGTTTCTTTGTTTTTGCTATCATACATCGTTATGTGTACAATTTTTGCCGCGTTCTTGCCATCAG
>CAZHLC010000326.1:0-5467 GCA_964532545.1 uncultured Leptospiraceae bacterium
CCAGCATTTTGATATAGCCATAAGAAATCAGCAGAATGCTGGCCGAACCCCAGGGCGCCGCTGAAATGGCAGATATGGCTTTTTCACCACCGGTTTTAATCAGCGCATGGCTTGGTAAAAATGGTGCCAGATGTTCGGCGACACAGATGGGCCCCATGCCCGGGCCACCGCCGCCATGAGGTATGGCGAAAGTTTTATGCAGATTTAAATGACAGACATCTGCACCCACCTTGCCCGGTGAGGTCAGGCCCACCTGGGCATTGAGGTTTGCACCATCGAGATAAACCTGGCCGCCATGCTGGTGAATGATATCACATACTTCAACAATGGTATCTTCAAATACCCCATGGGTTGAGGGGTAGGTCACCATCAGGGCTGACAATTGAGATGAATACTTTTCAGCTTTTTCTTTCAGGTCAGCAACATCGATATTGCCTTCGTCGTCGCATTTGACCACAACCACCCGCATGCCAACCATCACGGCACTGGCCGGGTTGGTACCATGGGCCGATGAGGGTATGAGAACTACATCGCGCTCAGTATCGCCCCGGTCGAGGTGATAGGCCCGAATCACCATGAGCCCGGCATATTCACCCTGGGCCCCAGAATTAGGCTGCAGTGAAGTAGCGGCGAAGCCGGTTATTTCGGCCAGATCATCTTCGAGTTCTTTAAAAAGACGGGTATAGCCCCTGGCCTGCTCAGCCGGGGCAAAGGGGTGTATGGCCCCGAATTCAGGCCAGCTCACCGGAATCATTTCGCTGGCCGCATTGAGCTTCATGGTACAAGAACCAAGGGGAATCATCGAGGTGTTTAAAGAAAGATCGCGATTCTCAAGGCGTTTGATATAGCGCATCATTTCAGTTTCTGAATGATAGCTGTTAAATACTTCGTGTTGTAGAATAGCAGTTTGTCGCTGTAGACCGCCAGGCAGCTGCGCCGCAGTACCATCATCTGCGATGCTTGCGCCAAACACAGCCGCCAGAGCCTGCAAATCAGTGGCAGAAACTGTTTCGTCAAGACTGATACCAACTTTGCCATCATCGAAATAGCGCAAATTGATCTCGGCAGCCAGGGCTGTCTTTTTAATGGCAGAAGCGTCTTTGGGTTCGACTAACAGAGTATCAAAAAAGTACTCGTTCAGCTGTTTATGGCCAGCCTGCTCAAGTGCGGCTGCCAGCTTGCAGGCCTGCTGGTGAATGCCCGAGGCAATCTTTTTCAGACCATCTGGCCCATGGTAGACACCATACATGCTGGCCATAATGGCTAACAGCGCCTGGGCAGTGCAGATATTTGAAGTGGCCTTCTCGCGGCGAATGTGCTGCTCTCGGGTCTGCAGGGCCATGCGGTAGGCAATCTTCTGGTTAGCATCAACGCTCACCCCGATAATGCGGCCGGGCACATCGCGCTTGTATTTTTCGTAGGTAGCAATATAGGCCGCATGGGGCCCACCATAGCCCATGGGCACGCCAAAGCGCTGGCTGTTACCCACGGCCACATCTATACCCAGCTCAGCCGGGGCTTTTAACAGTACCAGTGACATAATGTCACAGACAGCCCCCACCAGCACACCGGCCTCTTTGGCAGCTGCAACCAGCTCGCCGGGGTCAACTACCGCCCCATTGTTCTGGGGATATTGAATCATCAGGCCATAGACATCATCGCCCAGCTCGGCAGCCGGGTTGTCGCTCACCTTAACCTTGATACCAAGAGGTGTAGCCCTGGTTTTTAATACATCAATAGTATGAGGAAAAACCTCAGCAGAAACCACAAAGGTATGGGCCTCTTTTTTATCGCGGGGCCGCACCCGGTGCATCATGGTCATGGCCTCGGCTGCAGCTGTACCCTCATCAAGCAGAGAAGCATTGGCCAGCTCAAAACCGGTAAGGTCAATGATCATGGTCTGAAAATTCAACAGAGCCTCAAGGCGCCCCTGAGAAATTTCAGCCTGATAGGGGGTATACTGGGTATACCACCCCGGATTTTCAAATACGTTGCGCAGAATAACGCTGGGGGTCAGAGTGCCGTAGTACCCTAACCCAATGTATGAACGAAAAACCATGTTTTCTGCTGCCAGTTTCTTTACATGATTCAAATATTCAAATTCGCCCATAGCCGGGGCAACCTGCATTTCTTTTTCTGAACGAATTTGTGCTGGTACCGTTTGTTCAATCAACTCATCGATTGAGCTGACGCCGACGGTTTTCAGCATGTCGTCGAGTTCTTGCGGGCTGGGCCCTAAATGGCGGGGGGCAAAAGAATCATTCATAAAGTTGCTACAAAATCGCTGTAATCTTTGGCGCTCATCAAGCCGTCAATGTCGCCTGCATTTTCTGGTTGAATCACAAATAACCAACCATTGTCATAGGGCTCTTTGTTTACTATGGCAGGGTCACCTTCGAGACCACCATTGGCTTCAACGATGGTGCCGGCAATGGGCGAATAAATGTCTGAAACCGCCTTCACTGATTCAATGGTTGAAACCGTGGCCCCGGCTTCTACCTGGGCCCCTTCTTCGGGTGGTTCAACAAAGACAACGTCACCAAGGGCGCTCTGGGCATAGTCAGTAATACCGACGATGACATTACCGTCATCTTTGACCTTTACCCATTCATGTTCTTTGGTGTATTTTAAATCATCGAGAACTTTACTCATATACCATAGTGCCCGAAAAAAACAGGCTGAAAAGTGAAATTATATAAGAGCAAGGCCATTGCCCAGGTAAAATAGCTGACAGCTTGAATCAGAGGGCGAGCCTGCCTTCAATGTTTGCGCTCAGTGTTGGTCTCTCAGCCGCCCTGTTCATTGCCTGGCTGATTCTCACCGTAAATTTACTTAAGGCAAAAGTCACCAGGTTCAGAGGCCTGTTGAAACATTATACCAATGGCGAATATTCAGAGCAACAGGGTACCTTGAAACTCTGGTTTCTGATCACCGCCCTGCTGAGCATTGTTCCCTGTATCTGGGTGTCATATTACAGCTGGGCCACCGATTATTCTTTTCTCATTGGTCTGTTTCCCATAGTCTGGTATTATTTTCTAACCCGTTTTGTGATGTTTGAAAAAGCTGATTTAATCTGATGAAAACAACACCTCTTACTGAAATTCACAAAGAGCTAAGCGCTAAACTGGTTGAGTTCGCCGGTTACAGCATGCCAGTTTCTTATGGCACCATCAAAGATGAGTATGAGGCCGTTAGAAATAAAAGCGGTATCTTTGATATTACCCACATGGCCCCCATTCTCATTCATGGCGAGCAGAATGCGGTGGTTGACTTTATTAATAAACTCACCTGTAAAGATATCAGCCCCCTTAAGCCAGGCGATGTGCAGTACAATGCCCTGATTAACGCCCAGGGCGGGGTCATAGATGACATTACAGTGTATTCAATCAGCGCAAAAAAATATGGTATTATCGCCAATGCCTCAAACCGCGAAAACGTAATGGCAGCCCTGAACGAACATGCGCAAAATTCGCAGGTTAGAGTCGAAGAAGTTAAAGACTATGTACTCACTGCCCTACAGGGGCCTGAAGCTGAAAGCGTGCTTAAAAAGTGTTTTGCCGAGGCGGGCTACAACGTACCTGAAATCTATTACTACGAATGCGGCGAGCTTGAAGTAGCTTCAGCCCCCGCTGACTTTACCTGCCTGCTCTCACGCACCGGTTATACCGGCGAAGATGGCTTTGAAATTCTGCTGCCAGAAAAAGAGGGGCAAGCCATGTGGCGCGCCCTGACGGCCGCTGGTGCCACCCCGAGTGGGCTGGCCGCCCGAGACCTGCTGCGGCTTGAAATGTTCTACCCTCTGTATGGTAATGAGCTTAAGGCCGACTGGTCGCCCTATGAAGGGGGCATTGGCTGGCTGGTCAGTGCAGAGAAAGACTTTATCGCCAAAGATCTGGTGCTGGCAAAAAAGAAAGGTTTCGAGGGTAAAGTACGGCCCTTTCTCATGTTAGAGGCTGGGGTTCCCCGTAAAGATTACAAAGTGTTTGATGGTGATACCGAAATTGGCCTGGTCACCAGCGGCGCCTTTTCGTTTGGCTGGGGCAAGGGCTTCGGCATGGCCTGGGTTAAAAAAGGTTTTACCAAATCGGGCACCAAACTGGCAGTCGAGATCAGAGGCCAGAAAAAAGAAATCGAAATCATTTCAAAAAGCCCCCACCAGGGTTCAATCAAACGCAGACCCGGGGGTTAACATGCCCTCAGGTGCAGACGACCACCGTCGTATTCTTTCACATCTAAACGAAAGCCTGCAGAAATACAGCGAGCAATTTTCTGAACAGTTTCACTTGAAAATTCCCAAGGGGGCCATCAAGAAGGTTGACTTTTACCGCGACCATTACTTTGGCTATCTTAAAGACTCTGTCTATAAATCAAACATCTGCTACCTGCTGCAGACTATTGATTTTCAGATATGGTTATACCAGTTATTCAGACCACGGCTATCGGTTGAAAATACCTATTTCTACCAGCTGACCGTGAGCCTTGGCATTGTGGCCGAAGCCCTGGCCAGCGCCATTCTACTGAACGACTTTATCGAAGAGAACCCCGGTGACCGCTCAATGGGCCAGGTAACTGAAGGCCATCTGCACATTCGAGAAACCGTAATCAACAGTGCCTTTGCTGAAAACATAAAGCGTATTGAAAAGCTGCAGCTGTTACCAGCAGACCTCATTGCCGAACTACAAGACTTACGGCGCAATGTGCGCAACCAGGTTCATATTCAGGGGTGGGAAGGTCGGCTCTACCAGAGTCTCACCTATGACTGGTTTGACCAAAAGCTGCGCCAGTTCAGAGCCTTTCTGCAGAAGATACCTGCTGCATTTAAACCCCTTGAAACACCCACTGAGCTTGAAGTCTTATTGTTTGGCGGAACCGTTGACCTTGAAAGACTTTATCAGGGCACCATCATTGCCTTCAATCAGAAAGGTGGGTTTGGCTTTATCAAAACAGACGATTTTGATCAGCAACTCTATTTTCATATTGCCTCGGTTACAGACAAGGTGGCCGAAGATAAGCTCAAAGGCTCTACGGTTCAGTTTAAACTGCGCAGGGCCCGTAAAGGCATTGAAGCCGCTGAAATCGCTTGCCAGACTTAGATGAATATCTAATTACGCTCACCACTCTAGATAGGAGCATTCATGTCTGATACCCCTGAAATTGCCGCCAAAAAGCCCATAGTCGTTGAATTAGAAGCGGGCAAAAACTACTTCTGGTGTGCCTGCGGGCAATCAGCAAACCAGCCCTGGTGTGATGGTTCACACAAGGGTACCTCATTCACGCCCCAGAAGGTTGCAGTTGAAGAAACCAAGAAGTACGCTCTCTGTATGTGCAAACAGACCCAGAACCCCACCTTCTGCGATGGCACCCACGCCAACCTGTAATTGAATCACCTAGATAAAAAGATCAGCTTTGAGCTCGAAGGCTTTACCTTCGAGTGCTGGGGGCGGGCCCGCCAGGCCCCAGAAAGTTC
>CAZHLC010000327.1:0-5458 GCA_964532545.1 uncultured Leptospiraceae bacterium
CGAAAGCCTGAGGCTTTTTCTAAAACCTTTTTTCGACGATTTTTATGAACAGTTCCGTTAACAGCTCGCATAGTTCAGCTCTCTTTGGTGTTTATCTAAGGCCAATCAGACGTTCGATGTTCTTCTGATTCGACTCATGAACGTAGGTACCCTTAGTCAGATCATTTTTACGTTTTGATCTTTTTTTTGTAAGAATGTGGTTTTTAAAGCCCTGGGCGCGTTTAATCTTACCTGAGGCCGTTACCCTGAAGCGCTTCTGCGCTGCGCGGTTATTCTTTATTTTGGGCATAAAGGTCTGATCTTGCTACTAGAGCAGGTTGTCAAGCTATTTCAGCCCCGAGTTTTTAAACATTCGGGGAAAGCGCCCCCGGGCATAAAAAGAATGGCAGGTAGTACAATCTTGAACCATCTGGTTGTAGGTGATTGTGGCCCCGTCAAAATCTTCTTTTTTGAGCTGCCCAGCGAGGGTCTTGGCCCGGCCGTGAAATTCGCGATCTAATTTGATAAATGCAGGGGGTAAATAGCTCAACAGCTCTTTCAGCTCTGGGCTGCTGAGGCGCTGTTTTAGAATAAACGATTTATGAATATCTTCGGCCCGTTGTACTGCTGGCTGGGCCTGACCCTCAGTGATTTCGGCCATAAGCTGCTGCATGGCCTCGCGAATCAGCAACATTTCTTTGGTAAGCAGTTTCTGGTATTTGGGGGGAAGTTTAAGGTCTTGCACTTTATGTTCGGTTGTTTGGGCAGGTGCCTCAGGTTTACACCCGGCAAAAATGGCTATAATAGCAAAAAGAAGCAGTCTTTTCATGAAAACCCATAATCAAAAAGGCTTTGTGCTAACACCCGAAAAAGCAATCGGCCTCGCAGCTTGTTGAGCACATCTCGTCGACCCGTATGCGAAAACATGCTGCATACCGCCTCAAAAGACGCAAGAAACTGAAAACCCTGAAGTTTGATACTCAAACTTCACGGCCACAGGGGCCCTTCGGGCGCGTTTTCAGTCTCTTGCGGGCCTTTCAGGCCCGATTCGCGTCTTTTAAGTCAGCATTACGCACAATCGGCATCGCTGCCGCACTGGTTACCATCATGGGTACAGACTTTCGCGCCAAATTTGCCGCGAATGCATTTTTTCTCAACGCTTGAAGTCTGCAGGCACGAACCAGAGTTACAGAGAAAGCCAACGGGGCAATCGGCCCGGTTGTAGCACTTGTAAACGGTGGTCACCTCTTCAAAGACGCCCGCGCAGCGCTTTTTCGCCTTGCGATCGTTGAAATGTTTGGTATAGAGCCGGCCATTTTCATCAAATTCAAGGTAAAGAACCTGATCTTCGGCTGCTATGGTGCCCTTCAGTGAATGGTAGCAGCTTTCAAGAAAGCCGTACGATTTATACTCTTTCTTGGGGCTGCCCAGATGTTTTACTACCTCGCTACGCTGGGTCTTGCCAACCTTGAGATTGGCGACTTCTTTAGCCGAGATAGGTTTGTGTACGCTCGATTTACACGCGACGCAGAATATGATAAGTAAACCAATAGTCGGTATTCTACGCAGCCAGCGACGAGCAGTATTAGCATCACGCATCATGCATATCTCCTCTATTAATTTTCGGAATCGCCATTGTCTCAAGTTGAGTTTTGCTTTGCCAGCAAAAATAAAAAAAAATTATGGCCTTATGTCTCTTTCACGCGAAGAAATTCTCAACTCTCTCACCCAGCAGGCGAGAGTCGCCTTTCTCATTCAGATTGCCCTGACCATGGGTATTCTGATTTTTGCGGCCATGACCATGATCATCTATATGCAAGACCATCTGGCCCGTAAGGTGCTGCACTATGGTGATGACCCCATGCTTGATTTGATGACCCTTGTGGGTTTCATTGTGGCTGTTACCATGGCCCTGATGTCGCAGGTGATACCCCGTAAAATTCTCGAAAATGCCAACCACGATGTTTCGCGTTTTACTACCGCAATCATTATTCGTAACGCCATGCTTGAGGGGGCCGCTATGTTTGCCCTGGTGGTGGTATTTCTGGGTGTCAATGCCAAGATGCATATCAGCTCGTTTTATTCGATTAACCTGGTGATACCTGCAGCTGTGGTGGTGTATTTTCTCATCAGTCTGCCCACCCTGGGCCGCATTGAAAGCCGCTACGTCTATTGGTTTACTGATCAATAATCTGAGCGGCTGCCTGCTAATATACGGTTAGAAAGTATGGCGCAAGCCAAAGCTGACCTGGTTGGCAATTTCGAAACTGCCCGCCCTCAAAGGAAAGCCCAGGTCAAACCTGAAGATGTTATTGTCGAACTCAACTGCTGATGAGCGAAAGCCCAGGCCCAGTACAGGTTCGGGTTTGAGCTGGTCGGCCCGCTGCGGTATACCCTGGGTTACCTGGCCGTAGTCGAAAAACAGAATGCCCCCCAGGGCAAAATACCAGAAGCGCACCGGTAGAGTTCTGAACTCCAGCGAAAGCAGATAAGATAGATCACCAACGACTGAGCGATCAACAAAACCGCGCACATAGTCACCACCAAACTCAAACTTATTATCACGGTCAAGGTTGTAGCCTATACCAAAGTTAGAGCGCAGGGCATAGGTTCCGTGTTTGGTGAAGTAGAAGAAACGATTATCGGCAGTAAAGAAGTCGTTGATCCACCCGCCGCCGTCAGTGTGCTTTTTGCGGCCCCGCCGTCTGATGGTAAAATTATTACGAATGGCGTTTTGATCATAGATATAGCTGAAGGTGGTGTCGATCTGGGTATAGTTATCGGGCAGCCCAAAGGCCGGGTTGGCAAACCTGAAGACATTGATCAGGCTCACGCCCCTGAACAGATCTTCATTAAAGGTAAACAGCTGAAAGTTCTTACGGGTTACAAAATCAATACTTCTTAGGTTAACCCCCAGTTTGATGAAGCGCCCGTCTTCTTGTACCGGCAGAAATTCATCTTTAGCCGCTTCGCTGACACCGCTTAATTCGGCGGGGTTGATAGAAAACTGCTGGCTGGCACTTGAAAAATAAGTTTTATCTTTATCTTGCCCGAAACCCAGGCCAAGTTCAAGGCGGTCAAGGCGGCCAAAGGCCCGCCAGATTTCAGCATCCCAGGTGAGCAGCTCACGCCCCAGAATCATCTGATAAAAGCGGCCGTTGACCGGGTCTTGCACAATTTCTACATCAGCACCGGTGAAGCGGTAGCGAACCCCCTGGCCGTGGCTCAGGCTGGTGAAAAAAGCATAACGATCGCGCAGACTGCGAAATGAACGAAAGCGACCCAGGCGGGTGCCCCTCTGTAGCAGAATTGTCTGTTCTGTATAGTTATGCTCACCGCCCACCTCAAAGCCAGTCTGGGCGCCTACAAAGCTCTCTCTGAAAAACGTGCGCAATTCAAGAGTTGTGCCGAGAAAGCGGGCCTGGCCTGCATCAATACCATAGGTGTTTACAAAGTTTACCCGGTTATAGATGGCCGAGAGTTCAATCAGGCGACCGAAGAAATTAAGATCGCCAGCTGAAAGAAAAACCCGATAGGCCCCGCCGTTAAATTCAACATCAGAATTAACCGTGCTGGTAAGTTTATCTTCGGCATAGATATAAACATCGTAAGTGTCAGGGTCATTTTCAGCCGGCAGAAGATAGATGCGGGCTTCTTTGATTGAAATCAGCCGCCGTACCAGACGTTCAGATTCAGCCACCCGCTCAAGATTGGTCACGCTACCTTCTCTAAATAGAACTTCGTTAGCGATGACGCTTTTTTCAGTGGTCCAGTGAAAGAAGTTGATTACTCTCGGTATGAACTTGTCGGTGCAGTCAAAAAATCCCTCACAATTATCAAACTCTTTGTCTTTTAATGAAATGGGCCGGTTGAAGACATAAATCTTTGCAACTCTGATCTTTTTTTTGGGGTCGCCCGCCTCATAGAGTCGCAGAGCGTTCTGCCCAAAGAATTTTTTATCAGCCTCGGGTATGTTAAGGGGGGTACCCTCGGGTATATTCTCAGGGGGTGAAATATCTTCGAAATACTGGCAGTAAAAAGTAAGAAAACAGGCTGCCAGCAGCAGATGCTTTAAGATACGACTTTTCAGACCGGCATTTTGAGTTTGCAAAGACAGCTGCCAACAATAAAAGAAACCAAATTTATCGGCATTTTCTCTAAAAAAACCAGCAAAATTTGAGTTTACAATTCTAGAGGCCGATACATACGTTGACAAGAAGTCTTTATTTAAAGAGGGGTCATTTTCACGGAGGAACCATGAATCTCAAACTTACTACATTTCTAGCAACTCTAGCCATGGTCGGCTTTATCAGCAGCGCCGCGGCTATTGATGATGCCCTCAAGAAGGGTGACAGCCCGGGCGCACAGAAACAGAAAGCAAAAGAAATTGAAAACACCGAAGCTGAACTCGACAAGAAAATTCAGAAGCTTAACGACAAGCTGGCTGTCTACTACCGCCTGAAAGATGTAAAAATCAAGTACACCCCCGGTCAGACCAGATTCGATAAGGGTGATGGTTATATTGAACTGCGCAGCTACGATTTTATTCCCCTTGGTTACTCAAACAAAAGTGTGGGCCATCGTGAAAAGTGGCTGAAGCTTCATTTTGACGACAACAACCAGCTGACCAAGGTTGAAACTCTGATTGAGCGCTTCAATTTTCGCGAGCAGACCTCATTCAAAAGCAGGGTCGTTGACCCTTCGCCCAAAACCGAGGGTACTGCAGACATTCAGATTCGTACCAAGGTGAATCTTGATGATACTTATGATGTGACTCTGTCAAAGATGGAGAACACAGTAACTAACCCTCTGCGCCTGAAGTTCAAGCGTGAGTATTATATTCCTCACCTAAAGTACTTCGAAAAACTGTTTCGTTTTACACAAGAATACCAGAAACGTTATGGCACTAACAACGATGCTGTAACCATCGATACCCTGAAAAAATCTCTTCTCTATTAAGAGATTTTAAGCAGACGGCGAATAGCTGAAACGGCCTTCCTGCTCTGGCGCACCAGATGACCTCCGGGTCTGGGCGGTAGAGAAAGGGGGCCGATTTTATTTTATGGTCAGAAAAAACAAATCTTCAGACAAAGCCACTGACCAGCAGCAACAGGTTTTTCGTAAGAGTCAAGAACTTGAAGCGGTTCTTGATGAGCTCAGCACCATTGTAATCATGATTGATGAGGACTATACGGTCAAACGGATCAATCGGCGCGCTCTGGCCTTCTCGGGCAAAAAAAAGTACAATCAGGTGCTTGAGAAAAAGTGTTATAAAGTATTCTTTCACCGTAAAAGCCCCTGCGAGTTCTGCCCCCGGGCCGAAAGTGGGGCAACCCTTGCAGAACTTTATGAAGAGAGTTTCAGCCCCGAACAAGAAATCAACACCGCCGAGGGTGAGACCCCTATTTCAAAGGTGCGCTATTTTCAGCAGAAACAGTATACCATCAAAGCGCCTGAGGGTCATAATCTGCTGGTTGAG
>CAZHLC010000328.1:0-5451 GCA_964532545.1 uncultured Leptospiraceae bacterium
GAGGCCATGTGCTTCAAGCCCTCGAGACCATGAAAGGCATCATCGGGTTCTGCAGCGAGAATACTGATCTCAGTGTTCTGCTCTTTTAAAAAACGGCCATTGCCCATAACTGTGCCGCTGGTACCTATACTGGCCACAAAGTGGGTAATGCGCCCTTCTGTTTGACGCCATATTTCAGGGCCAGTAGTTAAATAGTGAGCCTTGGGGTTTGATGGGTTATTATACTGATCTGGTTTGAAATAGAGATGCCCTTCTTGCTGCATAATTTCACGGGCCTTGATAATGGCCCCATCTGAGCCCTCAAGAGGGTCAGAGTAAACTACTTCAGCACCATAGGCCGACACTTTAAGCTTTCGCTCTTTTGACACATTGGCGGGCATCACCAGCTTTACAGGTATCTGCAACGTTGCCCCAATCATAGCCAGGGCAATACCGGTATTACCGCTGGTTGAATCGAGAATCTGCTTATCGGGTGTAAGCTTACCCTCATCGAGACCATCAAGAATCATCTGCAGAGCCGGCCGGTCTTTTACAGAGCCGCCGGGATTGTGACTTTCCATCTTTACCCAGATTTCGATGGTCTCAGGCAGATGACTGGTCACATTGCGCAGGCGCACCATGGGGGTGTTGCCCACGGTCTCAAGAATAGTATTTTTTAATATTTTGTGGCTGGTAGGTAAGGCGGTCTTTGTCATATTTTTGCCAGGGCCTGGTCTAGATCTGCAATAAGATCTTCTGTATCTTCAATGCCCACACTCAATCTAATCAAATTATCATAAATGCCCAATTCTTCACGTTGTTCAGTACTGAGCTCATAATAACTCATTAGTGCAGGTTGCTCGATTAAGGTTTCAACCCCACCCAGCGATGGTGCAATAAACGGAATTTCTGTGCCATCAACAAAGGTGGTACCGCTCTGCAAATCGCCCTTTATTCTAAAAGAGATAACCCCGCCAAAACCATTCATCTGCTTCACTGCAATTTCAAAATCAGGATGTGTTTCAAGCCCGGGATACCAGACCCGCTCGACTTTATCATGTTTCTCTAAGAACGCAGCGATCTTCATAGCAGATTCGTTTTGTTGTTTCATTCTTAAAGCAAAGGTTTTTAGACCGCGAATCAGCAGATATGATGAATTGGCATCAAGCACGCCACCCATTATCGATTGCAATTCTTTGATAGCATCAACCAGAAACTGCTTGCCTAAAAGAGCCCCAGCCATAAGGTCATTGTGACCCGCCAGATATTTGGTGGCCGAATGCACCACCAGATCGATACCAAACTCAATAGGCCGCTGGTTATAGGGTGTCGCAAAAGTGGCATCAATCATACTCTTGACCCGGTGCTTTTTACACACATCGGCCACGGCCTCAAGATCAAGCACGTGCAGATAAGGGTTGGTAGGCGATTCTGAAATCAACAGCCTGGTATTGTCTTTAAAACTTTCTTCAAGAGCTTTGGCCGTGGGTTCAACAAAGCTGTATTCAATATCGTATTTTGATAATACCTGTAAAATAAACTGCCGGGTGCGGCGATAGCTATCGCTGGTTATTACCAGGTGGTCACCTTTTTTACAGATGGCTAGAATTGCAGTGGTTACCGCGCTCATGCCACTTGAAAAAAGCAGACAGGCCTCGGCCCCCTCTAGCTCGCGCAGCTTTTCTTCGGCCACCTGCTGGGTGGGGTTACCATAGCGGCCATATTCTGCTACGCGTTTGGTCTTTCCCTGAAAAAAGTCATGTAGATCAGCCGTGTTTTCAAAAGTATAGGTGGCTGTCTGATAAATAGGCGTGGTTAGCGGATAGTGCTCTTTTTTACGGGGCTCGCCGCCATGCACCGCCCTTGTTGAGTAACCTTTTTTCTTATCTGCCATCAGGCCTTACCCGCTTTGATATTCTGTTCAATACGCTCATCAACCACCCGCTTGACAGCATCAAGAGATGCTTCAAGCTCAAGAGGCTGGTTGGCATACTGCGAGCTGACCTCTTCAAGGTTTTTCTCGTGATATTTCACTTTAAAGTCAATAAACTTGAGACCATGGGCTGTTGAAATTACCACTACCCGATCATCGGGAGTTATGATCTTGGCCTTAAGCAGCTTCTGCAATGAAGCCAGGGCCACCCCGGTATGGGGGTCAGTGAATAGACCAGATTGGTCGGCTAGAGATGCTGCATTAGACAGCTCATCTTCGCTGGCCTGCTCAACCACCCCGTCAAAACGTTTGAGAGTCTTAATGGCCTTATTAATAGAAACGGGGTCTCCAATTTGAATAGCCGAAGCCTGGGTGGTCTGGGCCTGTACCGCCTTGAAGTTTTCAAAACCGTTTTTGTATGCCAGATAAAGAGGGTTGGCCTTCTGCGCCTGGGCCACACATATGCGGGGCAGCTTCTGAATGAGCCCCAGTTCATACAGCATCAGTAGACCATTGCCCAGGGCCGACACGTTACCCAGATTACCCCCGGGAATAATAAACCAATCGGGCACTTGCCAGTCTAGTTGCTGCACAACTTCGATGCCTACAGTCTTCTGCCCCTCAATACGCAGACTGTTCATTGAGTTGGCCAGATATATTGACTTCTCTGAAGTCAACTGCTGCACAATGCGCATACAGCCATCAAAGTCTGTATCAAGCGATAGCACCAGCGCCCCATTTGAAACCGGCTGAATCAACTGGGCCACGGTAACCTTATTCTTGGGCAGTAGAATTACACTCTGCAGACTGGCATTGGCAGCATAGGCCGCCAAGGCCGCTGAGGTGTCACCGGTTGAGGCACAGGCCACCGCCTTGATACCACTGCCATTGGCAATCATACGCTTCACTTGGCTGACCAATACAGTCATGCCCAGATCTTTAAATGAAGCAGTGTGGCTATTGCCGCAGAGCTTCACCCATAATTCTTTTAAACCAAATGATTTCTCTAGACGATCTGAGCGAAACAGGTTGGTGGTGCCCTCATACATTGAGTAAACGTGCTCAGTCGAAATATTGGGTAGCACCCATTCTTTTTTGCCCCAGACCCCAGACCCATAGGGAAATTGCGAGGCTCGATAGCGCTCATCGAACAGCTTGATCCACTGGTGGCCGGCCCGGTCTTTGAGAGCATCTATATCGTGATGAACCTCAAGCAGCGAGCCGCACTTTTCGCAACGGTAAATGACTGTATCAAGGCTGTAAGTAGCCAGACATTCTTCGTTAATACATCTGAACTGGGCAGAATAGGGCATGAGTCAGCTTTTGTCTCGTTGACAGTGCTTCAAGGGTTTTGCCAACCCTTGTTGCCCGCTTTCACTGCTGCGCAGTGTGGCTGCTTTGGCGCCTGCGGCACCGAATTAATTTTATGGGCGCATATGCGCCCTAACCAGGTCGGGGCTTCGCGCCAAACCCCACCCACTTTTCTTTGACGGCAAAGAAAAGTGGGGCAAAAGAAACCGGCGCCCGCTCGCTGACCTCCTTGTCAGAGGCGGGCGGTTTGACCTACCCTCCCTGGGTGAATACTTGAAGGCCAATGCCGTCTATTAGAGCATTATTTGCAGATTATCTAAAACACACTTGCTGGCCAGCAGTACACTTGAAAGCTTAGCCTCATGCAGCTGCAAGTTACCGGATATAAACGCTACTATATGGCCGCCCTGCTTTTTGGGGTGATGGGGCTGCTGTTGCCATTCAATTTTATTCGGCTGAAGATGTATGCCCTGCTGGTCTGGCCCGTGGGCCTGGTGATACTCTCGCTGATTCTGTGGCGCATTGGCCATTATACAAAAAACTATAATCCCGATGAGCAGACCAACGAAGTGCCGGCCCGCTTCATGATCATCTTTGTGGGATACTTATTCTTTTTTGTAGGCTCTGGTTTTTTATCAACCCTGCCCTACGCCCCGGCCGAAATGCGGGCCCAAATTATTATACCCAGCTCAATCGCCACCATCCTGGGCCTAACCATTCTCATCTACTGGCTCATCTCACGCCGGGGTACGAAAAACCAGAAAGAGCTGGCCAAAAAAGATACCTCATTCGGCGCCAAAATCGGCATCGGCATGGCCCTGCTGGTGACAATTGCCATCGCCCTGATTGGCATTGTAGCCATCGCCAAAGGCAAAATCGGCGGCGGCATTTTCTTTCTTATTCCCCTGGTTATTTTTCTGGTGGTCTTTCTGATTGTGCGAAAGGTGCGTATGGTAAAGAAGCTTAAGTGAAAACAAGATGTGAATCACAGCCTTAACACTTCTGCCTACCCATTACCCATGGATGGCTGTAAAAACCGGCAGCCTCCGCCACGGACGGCGGCGAGCTGCCGTCATCCTCTACATTGCCTACGAGGTGGGCTTCAGCTAGAAGTCGGCCTTTAACGCTGCCTTTCGCAAACTAACCGGCCAGAGCCCCAGCAAATTTTCTGAAAAGCTAGACCTGTTGTACACAGCAGGCCGCTGTTTGGCTTCATTAAAAAGGCAGCTTCTGGAACCTTGACTGGCAACACCACCGCAACTGCCGCAAAAACAACTTTCGCGACCCCGAATGGGGCAAAAAACACCTATGCTGGCACTGCGAGCACCACATGCTGCCCAACCAGAACGCGAACTGGGGCATAACCCAGCCCTGGTTCGACTACTTAATGGGAACGCGGGTTGATAGTGGCCTGAGGCCCGAAAAGGTTTTGAGATAAAAATATGGTTGATTTGCGCTTATCAATCTACAGTCTAAGATGTGACCTTCTCTAAATCAATAAACCAACTAATAGCTGCCATCAACGAAGCCCTCGCTGAAAATAACATCAACAGTCGTATCGATGATACACAAGATTTTCATTTAGATGAGGTTTCTCATGAAAATCTTTTCTCGGTAAAGTCTGCAACGAGAGACAATAGAATCTTAATTGAATTAGAGATCTCACCAGAAGGTATTAAGGTAGGTTTAGATCGCCACGCCGAGGTTCTAAGCTGGGGCCTAAAACTGATACTTGGCAACCTGAAAGAGTTTAAGCAGTTCATCACCGACTTATTTACCCAGAAGATAGAAGTAATCAACTATGGCGAAAAGCTCACCACCTTTCAGGTCAGAGACTCTTCGAATAAATGCCTTCGAAGGTTTCGGGTTTATAAGGGTCTGTTTTTTCTAAAACCCTGGCCAAGAGTTAAAACAGCCTTTGCTCCTTTTTATTTCAAAGCAAAGAAAGAACTTTCAAAAGTTTTTCAAGTTTTTTTTTGCTAACAGCTTCCATTAAATGGACACCTTGGTGTATAGGGTTTGTTTCATAAACTTGCTGAGCTAAAAATTTTTCCACCAACTTTAATAACTCAGAATTTAACTTCCTAAAGCGTACATCATCATACTTTTTGCCTGAATAAATTTTTGCCCAAACTTTTTCTTTTTCTAAGCCTTTCTGTTTTGTAGAAAAAATGTCTTTGATAAATATCTCAAATTCCATATTGTCGTCTAATAAAGCAAAAACTCTT
>CAZHLC010000329.1:0-5437 GCA_964532545.1 uncultured Leptospiraceae bacterium
AGAAAAACGGAAAAGAAGAAACCGTTAAAACCGGCGAAAATGTGAACATCAGTACCGAGGGCAAACTGCAGAAAAGCAAAATTCAGATTCAGCTCACCTCGCCCACAGATTCGGCAACGCTATTAACAGCAGCAG
Organism: uncultured Leptospiraceae bacterium; assembly: GCA_964532545.1. Taxonomy (GTDB): domain Bacteria; phylum Spirochaetota; class Leptospiria; order Turneriellales; family CAZHLC01; genus CAZHLC01. The sequence goes on from CAZHLC010000329.1 coordinate 136, forward strand.
CGGCCCGCCAGGTGACTCTGAGCTGGCAATCACCACCCACCTCAGGTTATATTGTGCAGGTGGCACCCGACTCGGCCTTTGGCGCCGGCCGCCGCACCTACCGCACCCGGGCCAACAGCATTACTGTAAATATGGCCGTAGGCACCCACAACTGGCGGGTGACTTCGCAAGACCGAAAAATGGTCTCGGCTATTTCAACGGTACGCCTGCGCAAAGAGCGCCAGATCACCGTGTTCTCACCGGGCAATAACTCGACCATTACCACCACCAGCAAAAAGAAACACAATGTGACTTTCAAGTGGCATCAAGAAGATGAAGCGCCGGTTAAGATTGAAGTATCAAAAAGCCGCGACATGAAGAACCCGGTTGTTTCAAAAGTGGTGAGCAATAAAACCACCCGGGTCACCAACCTTGATACTGATAAGTATTACTGGCGCATTACCCACCAGCACAAAAAGAACCGCAGTGAAGCGAAGGTTTACAGCTTTAATATACAAGAAGGTGATAAAGACCGGGTCGAAAAGGGTCGCCTCGAAAAAGAACGAGAGGCCCGGCGCGAACGTGAGCTGCAGAAGAAAAAGCAGCTTGAAGAGCAGCAGCGTCGCGAGGCCGCTTTTAAAGTTACCGCCCGCCCCACCAACCTGGCCCCCAGGGGCCGGGTCACCAATATGGTGGGCCAGCGCTCTACTCTGAACCTGCGCTGGCAGCCAGTCAGGTCGGCCAACCAGTATCTGGTGCAGGTCTACCAGCGCCGCGGCCGCGCCCTGGTAATGTTGAAGCAGGTCACCACTCGTAACAACAGAGCCCGCCTGAGGGTTGCGCCCCGCGATTTTTCAACCAGGGTGTATTGGCGGGTACGCGGCCAGCGCCTGGTAAACCGCCGCCTCACCAGCCAGGGCCCCTTTGCTGAAACCCGCCTGGTTTTTCGCGCATCGCTGAAACCGCCGCAGATCACCAAAGTGATCGTAAAACCTAAGTAATTCACCGACATATAGTATCCCCCTGACCAGAAACAGATTTACAGACAGACCTGTCTGTTAACTGTGGATATTATGGCGAATAAAAAAGGTCTAGAGCAGCAAGTATCACCCAAATGGAAGTTTCTGCAAGAGAACCTGGGCTTTAAGGCCACTCTCAACATGTTCGGCCCCTACATCGGCGCGGGCATCAGCGTAGATGAAGTCAATGAGAGCAAAACCCGCATTGCGGTTTCAATGGTGCTCAACTGGTTTAATGAAAACTATGTGGGCACCCAGTTTGGGGGCTCGCTGTATTCGATGGGTGACCCCTTTTATATGTTCATACTCATGGCCAACCTGGGCGAAGACTATCTGGTCTGGGATAAAAAAGCCGAGATCGAGTTTGTGCGCCCGGGCACCGGCAAGGTCAGCGCCGTCTTTGAGATAAATGAAGATGAGCTTAACGAGATTCGTCAGGTCGTGGCCGAAAAGAAAAAGACCGACTGGGTTTTTCAAACCGAGATCACCGGCGAAGATGGTGAAGTGGTGGCCCGCCTTATTAAAACTCTTTATATTCGCAGTTTAAAAAAGAAGAAATAATACTTCTTGCCCCGGCATCGGCTTTTCGCTATAGCTCTATCATGAGAGCTATGATACTGCTACTGCTACCTACCTTTTTGTTTGCCGAGAAAAACCCGGTATGGACGAAGTTGACAATCGAAGAAGCCTTTATCAGCCGCAAAACAACTAAACGCTTCAGAGACAGCATGAGCGCAGCCGAGTTTGGCTGGCACCTGAAATACCAGGGCAAACGCTTTCAGGGTAAGCAGAGCCTTTACGGCACATTTTATTACCCCGGTAAGCCTGGTGATGAAGTTGAGCTGAAACTGGTTGAACGTGATTTTCTAAACGACGACTTCGTGGCCAAAAAGGTTTTTAAGGGCGGTGAAACCCGCAAAACCTTCACCGATAACGGCGACTTTGCCATGATTAAAAGAATCAAATTCTACCCTGAAGCCAAATCTGGTAAAGATGCTGTGTTTAGCTCACCCACGTTTTTAAAAGATGGATATAAAGGCCGGGTATCATTCACTGGTGGTGACTATACCGACTTTCTCTCTTACAATTCGCCCCAGCCCAGCAGCGTACTTTTTCTCGGCAGCTGGAACATTAAACACCTCGACGTAATCTCAGAGCAGATCGTACCCCGCTATAAGGCCCGCTCGAGCTTTTCACGCAGCCACCTTTTTATTACCGATGGGCGCACCCTTCATTTACGTTTGCGCGACCGTATTGGTGGTAGCGGTCTTAACTATCAGGTGTTTATCACCCGGGGCAAGAACCATAAGTCTGCCCTGGTGCAAAAGGTGGGTAAATATGTACTTAATGATCGTTCAGCCTGGCCCGAGGCCTCTGATCTGGGCCAGACCCTGGTAGAGGTAGCCCGCCCAGACCTGAAGGCCTTCTGCCTGAAGCACCAGCCGACCATCAGTAAAAGACATACTGCTTTCGAAAAGTTCTGTCGGCCGGTATTGAAAAAGAAAAAGAATAAGTAAGCGAGCGCCAGGCCATTTTGTGACCCGGCGGTTTGCTTTTTACAGGTCTAAGTGAAAGTTGGCTGAAACCAGCAGGCGAATGCCGTCGTAGTTCATAATTCTTGAACTACCAGGGTTGAACTTGCCGTTGGCCAGTTTTTCAACGCCAGAGTTGCCGTTTAAGTCACCAAAGGTGCCTGCAGAGATGTCGTTATTGCTTTCGGCATTCTGGGTTTTATCGCGAAAGCCACCGCGCGCACCTGATTGAAACAGAATATCACCTGAGATTGACAGCATGCTGCCAAAGCGGCGCTGAATGCCAATGATGAAGCTGGGGCCAAAGGCCAGACCTTCGATTTTATCTTCATCGACATTGGTTACGCCGGTGGCACCAACCTGATGAGTGACTTTTTTGTTAATTGAACCCCAGTAGGCTGTGGGGCCACCGCCAAAGTAAATTGTATTGGCATCACCCAGGGGCACATCAAACATAAATAGCAGAGGAACTTGAATCTGGGTAACTGTAATTTCAGACTTACGTATATCAGTGGCGCCGCTGCTCTTATCTGTATACTGATTCACGGTAGTTAATGGAATATCGTAAGTAGCGCCCAGTCTAATACGCAGAAAATCTAGAATAACGGTCTGCACATTGAAACCAACAGGTATTGCATAGATTGTGGCAGCTACGTTGTCAACCGTGGCCACTGGGTCAGCAGAGCTTGAACTCAGGGCCGCATTAGCTGCATTAACAGCACCAGACATCTTAGTAACATCGTCTTGAATAATTGCATCGGTGCCAATGGGGTTGGTTTGCACGCCGGTGGTGACGCCAATTTGAATACGAAAAGCTGAGCTTTTCTTCTGGGCGAAGACTGAACCCGTTGCAAAGGCCAGTATCAGTGTAATAGATAGTAATTTAATTTTTTTCATATATTCTCTCTTCAGATCTCGAAACCTTGTATATGCTCTCGACCCACGACAAAAATTCAACCAATTTTTTGCTGTAGTTCGTCTAAGAAGCGCACTTTAGACGAACCGAACATGCTTTCGGGCAGAATTTTCTGAGAGTTGAGAATTTGCTTTCTCTGAAAAAGGGTTGACTGAAAGGTTAGCCTATAAGAAAAATCTCGTAGAGAGCATTTTCGCAGAATTCAGGTTTATACAAATGAAAAACAAGTTTATTTCTTTTTTACTAGTACTATCGGTTGCGGCCATATCAACGGCCTGCGACCAGTTCGCAGAATTACTAGACCCCAAACTTCCTAAAACAGAGCCCAAGGTAGAAGTACCCCCCTTCAGTAACGACCCGGGCAACTGGATGGTTCTAGTTTACCTCGACGCCGACAACAACCTTGAACGGGCCGGGCTTAAAGATATTCAAGAGATACAGCGACGGGCTCAGGCGAACGGCAATACCCTCAATGGCAATCAGGTTCTTATACTCTTAGACCGTATTAACGGTTACACTACAGCCAACCTCTGCTCAGCCAACCTCGGTGTGACTAATGGCACCACTGGCTTTGGCTGTGAAACCACTGGTACTCTCGATACCGCAGGCGATTTTCAGGGTGCTTATCTGATGAACATCAAAGATGGTACAGATAATGTCGAAGAAATCACCCTGCCGGCCGGGGTACAAGATGGTGTCTTTACTGCAAATGGCCAAGAACCCGACCTCGGTGATTATACTCAATTAAAGAAGTTTGTAAAATATGGTCTCGAACAGGCCAAAGCTAACAGCCTTGATTACGTCTTTCTCGACATTTGGGATCACGGCGGTGGCTGGGGTGGCACGGCCTACAATGATAACGCCATTGCATGGGATGACACCGATGGGCATAACGGCCTGACTCTGGCAGAGGTTCGCCAGGCTATAGCAGAAGCTGAATCTGAAAGCGGTGGCTTCGTAACCGTGCTGGGCTATGATGCATGCTACATGGGTACTCTTGAAAATGTCTACAACCTTAAGGGTCTTACTCACATGATGGTTGGCTCAGAAGAGCTTGAACCCGGCGACGGATGGGACTATGAAAACTGGTTTCCCGTTGGTAAGGTGGCCCCCAAAACTCTGGTTTCAAATATCGTAACAAGCTTTCAGGCCTTCTATGACAGACAGGGTGCCCAGGTGACCCTATCGGCTTTTGACGTTAATAAGGTCGATGCCCTGACCACGGCCCTCGATAACTTCGTTAAAGGTGCCGGCGGCGCTGGTGGGGCCGCGGTAACCAACGCCCGTCTTTCAACCCAGAACTTTAACAATAATACTGCCGCTGATATTATTCACTTTGCCCAGTTGCTGAATATCAATGAATCAGCCGAGTTAGTGGGCGCCATGCAGGCCATGCTGGTGGCCGAGAGCCATACTAAGGGGGGCAAGGTAGACAACGCCCGCGGGGCCACGGTGTTTTTTCCCACATCTAGTTCTAACTATGATACCAAGTATAACAACCAGAAAATAGCTGAACTCACCACCTGGGATGACTTCGTCTCTGGCAAAGTCAGCACCTTTGAGGTTTCAACTACCGAACCCAGCGATGCCACCTGTGGTTCAGAAAAGAATGAGACTGTAGGCACAGCTGGTACCGGGGTAAGCGACAATGTGGCCTGTACAGGTTATATTTATTCGCCCAACGATGTTGATGTCTATAAATTCAGCAGCGTCTCGGCCGGTACGATTGATGTATCTCTAACTGTACCCAGCGGTTCAAACTTTGACGTTTTTCTATTCTCAATTGATATCAGCCCCTCAAACTTTCTGGGCGCTGGCGCCCTGGGTGGCACTGGCTCGAACGAGCAGGTACAGTA
>CAZHLC010000330.1:0-5432 GCA_964532545.1 uncultured Leptospiraceae bacterium
GCGTCGCATGAAACCTGCCTTTAATAAAGCGGCTTCAAGCTTTAAAGAACAAGAAATCACCTATAAAAACTCGACCCACAAAAACAGGTGGGCAGCCCTGAAAGAGCTTGAGAAAAGCTATTTAAAAATGAACAACATCATCAAATCATCTGCTGAATCAATGCAGATGTACAGCAATGATCTGCTGGCTGACTTCAGCGATCGTCTCAGACAAGACCGCAACCGTGAAGTCAAGGCCTCAACCTACCAGAACAGCTACCGCGTCTGCAAATATGAATTTTACCGGGCCCAGAAAGCTCTGCGCAATGGCCAATACCGCTATAGCAGTCACCTCTATGACCGTGGCATAACTATACTGAAAAATGCCTACAAGAAACTGGCCTGGGCCCTGCCCCCTACTTACAGCAAATAGTTTTGTTTAACACATTACCGAAAACTTGGTCAGATGCCAATGGCAGTTTTCATTGACGTTCGTCAAAACACAATTGATTAGGAACATAGCGTGTTAAACTATAGAGTCGTAAGTTTTACCCTAACAATATTTGGTTTTTGTATTAACCCAATAATACCTGTTAAAACACTATGCGATACCAACAACATAAATAACCTCTTTGCGCAACTTGATAATTCAGATCAAAAAAACCATGAGGCCAGCTATTCTCTCTTGTTTTCTCTTGCACCGAAATGTAAATTGGTACGAAGCAAAGCCTTAGCTCTGCTCGCCGCTAAAGATGAGCGCAGATTGAGGGCTGCATTGATTATTCTTGGCGGCACTTTTCCCGAAGGGGCAGCAAAGACTAGAGATCGACTTCTTAAACTACTTCCTACTCAAAGTGCACTAAACCAATTGCACATATCAAACACTCTACTCGATTTAAACATCAGAGATGCACCTATGGCCTTTGACTATTTATTCAAAGGTTATCTCAGCAAGAAGATGCCGGTGAAAAAGCTCGCCATCGAGATTCTAACTCGTCGCTTGAAATCTTTGTTTACACCTGAATTAGTCGCGATCTTGAAAAGTGATAACAAAGAGTTGCAGCTTGTAGCTTTAAAAGCTATAGCTGAGAACTTTCATTCGCTCAATTCATTGACACTTGAAGAACCAGTTATCTGGCATATGAAATATGGTGATCACAATGTCAGTCATTCAGCATGTAAAGCACTGAACACAATCGAAAACCAACACAGCAAACCAACGTCTGTAATTTTGATTCTCAGGGATACAAAAACTGAAGCGGTGAGAGCGAACGGTGAATCATGCCTTCGATATATTTTACGAGCAAACTCGAGTCATCAAAAAACTATAAATCGACTTGAGCTCGAAAAGCAACTAAAATCTAACGACTCATATCGAAAATTCTACGATAAAATCATACTAATGATCAAACAGGATATTGAGAACTAAGGTGTTAGGTAATAGCCATTTTTTTGAGTGACACTTTAGCCAACTCAGGGTTCTAAATTTTAATGGTTGAAATGCTTTTTTGTCTTGGGGGTCATTCGAAATTTGTGTTGACCTTATATCAACTGGCGGGGTAAGATTAAATATGCTAAAGCGTCTGCAAAACTTACTATTGAATAACAAATTAAAACGTAAAAGAGGTTTCACCCTCATTGAACTGATGGTGGTTGTGATCATTTTAGGCACTTTGATGACAATTCTGTTCGTCGATTTTGGCGGCCAAGACGAAGAAGTTGACCCCCTGGTTCACAAGGCCAACAAAACCCAGATTGATGCCGCCATGTTCAAGTTCAAGGCCAAGTGTGGTCGTATTCCCACGGCGATTGAAGGCCTCGATGCCCTGGTCGAAGCACCACAAGAAATTGAATCGTGCGCCGGCAAAAGCTTTATCAAAAAAAATCGTATCAAGCATAAAGAATGTGGCTATGACTACAAGGTCGATGACAACGGTGACTACCAGGTCTTCTGGCTGGGCGCCGATTGCCAAGAGGGTGGTGAAGGTAAAAACGCCGACAAAGCGCTCTCAGACTTTTAAGCAAACCTCAAAATCGGCCGGGTTTACCCTGGTCGAAATGATGGTAGTGATAGTCATTGTGGGGGCCCTCATGGCTATCGGCTACCAGTTGCTGAAAACAGTCTGGGCTGAACAATTCAGCAGCAGCTCTCCCCAACAGATCGAAGAGCTTTTTAAATACTCACGTGAGATGGCCATGGCCAAGGGCAAAATTCTCAGCCTGGTTATTAACCTTGATAAAAAAGAGCTGGGTATCAGTTACTTTGACCCGGCCAAAGAGCGCCAGGCCGATGATAATCTGCAGAAAATGTGGCTCAAAGAGAACTCATCACTGCTGAGTGAAGAAGAAAGGCAGATCAGAGGGTATGAAGACGACGATGATGACGACTTAGACGAGAAGATCAAAGAGCGTTTGAAAAGTCGTCGCTGGCTGGTCGAGCTGCAGAGAATTCCCGGTGGGCTTGAAAAGATCTATTCAGTCTCAGGTCTCGTGCTCAATGGCCCCCTTGTAAATATCCACTTCTACCCCAACGGAACTTCAGACAGTATCATATTCAAGTTCAAAGACCGGGCCAAACCCTATCTTTATTTACCACACCAGAACACGGCAGCTGTTCGCCTGCAGAAAGTTGACTTTGCCGAAGTCGAAGGTGCCAATGCGCAATAGACTGAAAGGTTTTACCCTGATTGAAATCATGGTGGCCATTGCACTGTTCAGCGCAGTGTTTGGCTCAATCTCATATATGGTGATCTCGGCTATGTCGGCCCGCAAAAATGCTGCCGACCTCACCCGGGCCGTGTTTCTAGCCCGGCAGATGATGAACACAATCAAGACCCGACGCGATACAGCTTCTGATCAGGGCGACTTTCAGGCCTTTCCTGGTTATAAATTCAAATATGAAATCAAAGAGATCGAAGTTGATTTGAATAAGCTTGCTGACCTTACAGGTGGCGCCATTGACAATGTCGAAGACGATCGAACCGCCTTTTTAGAAGAACGGGGCCAGACGCAAGACACCGCAACCGGTGCCATTTTTAAAATGCTGCAATATGTGGTTGTGGTAACCTATGGCAATAAAGACGAGTATAAACTTGAGTACTACCGCGGCATGGGTGTATTATGAAACGAATACGCAGAGCCCGTGGCTTTACCCTGGTCGAGTTAATCATCGTTATCGGCCTGCTGGGTTTTCTAATCACCGCCCTGTTTGGCTCATATTTTCAGATAAAACAGCTGCTGCTTATTGAAAATGAGGCTGCCATCACTGGCAACCGCGCCATGCTTGCCCTGAAAACCATCTCAGAAGATCTGAATAACCTTTTTATTGAAGGAAGGTGGAACCCGAAACAGATTTTTGAAATTCGTAAAGACACTATTGGCAGCAAGCGGGTCGACTTTATGAACTTTGCCTCAACCAAACTCTTTTCAAATCCCCAGACCATGCAGTCTTCGGTTCGTATGGTTACCTACTATGGCGAGGTCGATGAAGAGAGTGGTAGAGTAAACCTGATGCGCCGTGAAGATATCTTTTTAGATAAGAACAATCCCACCGCCGGGGTAGCCATTCCGCTGTTTCAGGGTATTGAAAAACTTGAAGTGCAGTTTTCGAGAGATGGTGGAAGTTTTAACGACGAAGACTGGAGCTATGCAAGCAAACGAACCTACCCGCGCTACATTCAGGTCACCATGGGGTGGAAAGAACAGGGGCGCGATAGAGAGTACTCTTTTGAAGTGAGACCCCCCATCGTCTGGAACTGATTACTTTTTCTTTTTTTTCTTCTTCTTTTTTTTGCGTTTCTTCTTTTTCTTCTTTCTGGGCTTGTCTGAGCTCTTGGCGTTTTTTAACGAGCTTGGGTTATAGGCACCCCAGTCAGCATAGTTTGCATACTGCGTTAAAAATTTCTGCCTGACCTTGTTCGACTTGACTCTTTTACGAAAATTGCGAATCGTTTTATAGGGTAGCTCTTTGGCAACCATGTTGGCCACCCACGAGGGAATAACCCCGCCCGGGTCGGCATGGGCCCTGAACTCAAGCCAGACTTTGTTTTTCGTCAGGGGTTTAAAAGACCAGCGTACCCGGGTAAAGGGCATACGCACCCGGCCACTCTTGGGTTTATATGAATGCTTAATACTGTATGAACGTATATGAATCCACCCGTTGCGTTCGTCGAGACTGAACTTAGAGGCTACAAAGTCACGGTCACTCAAGGGCCATGGGGCCTTGACCGCGCTGTAGTAAATGCGTTCTTTTTCGTTAATCTTTTTCAGTATGGTAATACCGAGGTTGCGATCGATCCACTCATGGGCGCGTTTGCTGTCGGCCAGCACGGCCAGGCAGCGTACGATGTTGGCATTGAGAGCCCCCCGCCCTCTGAATTCAACATGATTACTGCCTTCGATCTCGCGGCGGTGAACAGTAATACCGGCCTTGGTGTAGATCTTCTTCCATTTTCCCTTTTTTTTCGCCTGGGCAGGCACAACCAGAGCTGTCAGCAACAACAGCATAAGTGCTTTTTTCATTTTTAAAACCCCTCTTTCAGTCATTCAGTTTACGAATGCTGACTATCACATATATGACTTCTTTGATAATAAAAGCCAGTTTCTCTTGCAACGCCGCCCGCTCTTCAGGTGAAACAACATGGTCGGCCATGGCTTCAAGATATTCGCTGAACAGAGCACGCAGACGGTGATCGAGTAAATCTTGGTACCACTGTAAAAAGTCTACCAGCTCAATCTTCTTAGGCAGCTTATGTATCTGTACCTGCCAGCCATTGGCTGTGGCTTTCAGAGTGAAATGCTGTACGTCTACAGCCTGACCAGGCTGTTCTGGGTTCAGGTTTACATAGAAAAAAACCAGGGCACCCAGTACGTCGTTGAGCTCGCGTTCAATATCTTGAGCCTCTACTTTCGAGATTTTCTGATCATCTGCAAGCGACTTCTGCCATACATCGATGACCTCATGAAACTCTTGCATAAAGGCTACCGACCACTGGGTAAAATCGCGAATGTCGGTGAGAACTGGTAAGATTTTACCTTGCAGATTCATAATACAAAGTGAGATAGACTCAGCGAGGGGCAAGTAAAAATTATGAACCTGTTTTTTCGGCTGGCTGTTTTCTTTTTTTTACCCATACAGCTTCTTTGCGCGCGCCCCTTTGGGCCGCCTGCCCCCGATGCCCGAATTCTTACCGACCCGCCGCCCATTGATCAACCAGATAGTAACCTAAGCCCCACCAGCCCGCTGATTTCTTTTTTTCAGACTTTTATCAGCCCCCAAGATGGGGCGGTTTGTCGGCTGCGCCCCACCTGCAGCCGCTATGGGCATCAGGCCCTGCAGCGGCACAACCTGTTTAAAGCAGTTCTCATGACGGCTGACCGCCTGCTGCGCGATCACCCCTTCACTGAGGGGGGCGTTGATCTGGTAGATTAAAAACGGCATCTGTATCAGCCAG
>CAZHLC010000331.1:0-5430 GCA_964532545.1 uncultured Leptospiraceae bacterium
ACCAGCAACCACCAGCACAACCGGGCCCCGCCCAAACGAGCCTCTTTCAATAAAAAAAACCCAGAAAGAGTAGGGCAGCAGTATCATACCATTCAGGCAGAAAACCAGGCGGGCCAGGGTCTGAGATAGCAGCATGAAAGTAATAGCCTGTTTTTTGCGCTGGTTTGTAATGACTTTTTTATTGACCTTGAAAAGATATGTTCTCAACTATCACTATGAATGAATTGACCCGCAAAGAATTTCTGAAAAAAGCCGTCGGCGTGGGGGGCGCAGCTCTCTCAAGCATGACAATCTACCAATGTGTTACAACTGCAACGGGAAAAAAAGCCTTTATTGTAGTTTCAGAGAGCGAAGAGCAGAAGCTCGGTGCCGAAGCTTATCAAGAGATTATGAAAAAAGAACGCAAATCTTCGAACGGTCACAGAACCAGCATTCTGAAGCGGGTGGGCCGCAATGTGGCCAAAGTTTCTCACCGGCCTGACTATAAATGGGAATTTAATCTGCTCGATTCAAAAACTGTAAATGCATACTGTCTGCCCGGTGGCAAAATTGCGTTCTTTGACGGAATCATGCCCTACTGCAAAGATGAAGCAGGCATCGCCGTGGTTATGGGCCATGAAATTGGTCATGCCACGGCCCGCCACGGTGCCCAGCGCATTTCACAGGGTATGGTGGCCCAGGTTGGGTTAGGGGTAGCCGGTCTCAGTCTGAAAAACAGCAAATACCGTAATATCATTCTGGCAGGTCTGGGGGCAGGGGCCATGGTCGGCGTTATGTTGCCCTATTCACGTGAGCATGAGTATGAAGCCGACCGCCTGGGTATGACCTATCTTTCAAAGGCGGGCTATGACCCTGAAATCGCAGTACAATTCTGGGAGCGTTTTCAGAAACTCACGGCCGGCAAAGAAGGCTCTGATTTTCTGTCAACGCATCCGCTGACGTCAAAGCGGCTGGCAAAAATGAAAGAATTTATGCCTGAGGCAAAGCGTCTGTATAATGCCGCCCCGGTGAAGTATGGGGCGGGTGAAACCGTATAAGCTTTAAACCAGGGCTGGTTCAGCCGAACTGGCCCTGATTTTGATTTTATTGCCCTGGGCAATGGCCAGGCTGTCAACATTATAGGCCCGGCTGTGAACTCTGCGTTCTTCTTTCTGCTCACCTGAAAGCTTTGCCAGGCTTTTTTCAAGCAAAAGACCATTGAGCAGACGGGTCGCGGTCTCACAGATTTCAAAAGACATGGCTTCTTTGTTCTCACTCGAGAGTTCTTTATAGTCTTTGACCATTTCATCAAGCAACTCGAAGATCTCTTTTGATTCGCTGCTGCAATCTGGGGTTTGCAACAGATCTTCAAGGTATAATCTGAACTGGCCGGTCTCGCTCGACATGCCGGCCACAATGCCGCCAATAGCTGCATTAACCTGAATCTGGGTGGTGCCATCGTAGATATTGGTAATACGGGCATCACGGTAGAGGCGGGCTATATCATAATCTTCGCAATAGCCCGAGCCACCTAAGACCTGTAGAGCATCATAGGTAATTGAGTTACACATCTCAGAATTATAGTACTTCGAAAGTGGGGTCAGAGTGTTGGCCAGCTTCTCGTAATATTTTACCTGCTCGTCTTTACGAATGGCACGCCCATCAAGACCTTCTTCTTCGAGATGATCAGCGCGCCAGTGATACATATCTACGGTGCGGGCCCCTTCAAGCATGAGATGGCGCATGGCCATAATCTCGCGCTGCATTCTGTCGAGCATTCTGGCCACCGCCGGAATTTCAGCCAGGGGCTTGTTAAACTGAATACGTTCTTCTGCGTATTTTTTCGCTTCACGCCAGGCTGCTTCAGAGATGCCAGTTCCCTGCGCTGCAACGCTCATGCGCGCACCATTGAGCATGCTGATTACATATTTAACCAGACCATAACCTTCTTGCCCGATCAGCTCTGCGGGTGCCTTATCGTAATAAACCTCACAGGTGGCTGAGCCTTTGAGGCCGAGTTTGTGTTCAATGCCAACAATTTCTGCATGTTTATTATCAACAATAAAGAATGAAAGAGCCTTGGCGCCCTTTGATTCTCCGCTGCGTGCGAGACACAGGGTCAAGGCGGGGCCACCGTTTATGCCGCAGGCCACGGTTTGAAAACGTTTGGTTCCGCTGATATACCACTGGCCATCAATAAGCTCGGCCTTTGTTTTCACATTGGGCAGATCAGAACCAAAGTCTGGTTCAGAGAGGCCCATGGTTACTGAATATCTTTCTGAAATAATCTTCGGAATATATTTTTGACGCATTTCTTCAGACGCGGCTTTCTCAAGAATACCTGCCAGGTTCATTGAACCCATGGCAATAGTAGTTGAGGTGTCGGCTCTGTACATGAGCTCCATACTTATGGCTTTGATGGTGTGGGGTAGACCCAGGCCGCCATACTTGCGTTTAAATGAGGTTGGCCCAAGGCCGGCATCTAAAAATTTGTTAATTACATCGACCTGTACCTGGGGGTGGGTGACCACACCATTTTCGAACTTGAGGCCCAGGTTGTCGACTTCTTGTGCTACCTGGGCAAGGTCGTTGCCGGCGATATCGCCACAGGTATCGAGCAGGGTGTTGTAGTATTCAACGGCTTCTTCAACCGATGAAGGGGCATAGGCCAGTCTCTCATTATTTGTTTCTTTATATTGCTTCGCATCGCTGAAACCATTCTCGTAGGCCTCGACCAGTTCAGGCCAGTCGATTAAGGTCTTCATCTGCAGCTGCAGATCATCGTTATCTTGAAAATAGTTACTTTTTATCATGCGTCTACCTCTGGTAAAAAAGTTGTTTCTCTATTGAATAGGGTTCAGAATTTTACAGTCTGAAAATTGAGCAGCATGTACAGAATTTTCTCTTAAAATAATGAACGCCAGCGTAGAAGAAATCATCGAAAAGCATCGCAAGAGCGGCAGTTTTGTCGAAATGGGTGACCTCACTGTATTTAATCTTGATCAGGGTAAGGGTGAAGTGGTGCTGATGATTCACGGGGTGCCTTCATCATCTTACCTCTATCGCAAGTTTATGGGCCCTCTTGAGCAGGCCGGCTACCGGGGCCTGGCGGTTGATTTTCCCGGGCTGGGGCTGTCGGCCCGCCCGCAAGATTATGATTACAGCTGGTCAGGGCTGACCCGTTTTCTCAATGAATATCTTAAAGAGAAGAAAATTAATAAGTTTCATCTGGTAGTGCACGACATTGGCGGCCCGGTTGGTCTGATGCTGGCCGCCCAGAATCAAGATAAGGTCAAGTCGCTCACCATACTGAATACGATTCTTTATGCCAGTAAGTTTGAGCGCCCCTGGTCGATGGAACCATTTGCCATACCCACTCTGGGTGAAATCTATCTGGCAACTGCAGGCCGCTTTATGCTTTATTTGATGTTTCAAATGCTGGCCATTAAAGATTCAGCCAAGGTCAGCCGCGAAGAAATTTATGCCTATGCTGATCTGCTCAAGGGCACCGATAACGGCGCAGCTTTTCTGCAGATTATGCGTTCTTTTGAGCGTACGCCCGAAGTTGAAGAGCAGTGTATCGCCGCAGTGACCAGCGATAAGTATGATATTCAATGTATATGGGGTGAAGACGACCCGGCCCTGAAGGTGTCAGAGTTCGGTAAAGACTTTCGTGAGAAGGCCCGACTCAAGGCTTTTCACCAGGTGCCCGGCAAACACTTCTTTCAAGAAGACCAGTATGATAAAATTCTGGCTCTGCTTATACCCTTTCTAAAGGCGGCCTGATGGTTGATATCACCACAAAGCAGATTTCGTTACGCCGGGCAGTGGCGCAGGGTAAGGTACTCTGCAATGCTGCTACCATCGAACGTATCAAAAACGACGACCTACCCAAGGGCAACCTGCTTGAGATTGCAAAGGCCGCCGCGTTTCTGGCCGCCAAGAAGACCCCTGATTTGTTGCCACACTGTCACCCCATCTCGATTGAAGAAGCAAAGGTTGAGTTTGCCGTGAACAAAGATCATGTACTGTGCACCGTAGCCATTCAATCTATTGGCCGTACTGGCGTTGAGATTGAAGCGCTCACTGCAGCCTCAGTGGCCTGCCTTACCATGGTTGATTTGCTGAAGCCTATCGATAAAGAGCTTGAGATCAGCGAATTGAAGGTTTTAGAAAAAACCGGTGGTAAGAGCCAGCTGAAAAAACTCATTAAGGGCGATTACAGCGCAGCCGTGCTGGTCTGTTCAGACCGTATTGCCGCCGGTGAGGCTGAAGACCATTCAGGCCAACTCATTGCCCAGATGTTATCTGAGCACAGGGTTGATGTCAAAGAAATCACAGTGGTTGCCGATGAGGCCGAAGCCATAAAACAGAGAGTGCAGGGCTGGGCAGAAAATAAAATTGATTTTATTTTTACCACCGGGGGTACGGGTCTTGGGCCCCGCGATGTCACTATTGAAGCCCTGGAGCCGCTGATTGAAAAGAATGCCAGCGGCATTGCCGAGGCCATGCGGGCCTTTGGCAATGATCGTACCCCCTTTGCCATGTTCTCACGGGCCATGGCTGGTACCATCAAACAATCGCTGGTTGTTACTCTGCCCGGCTCAACGGGCGGCGTGCGTGATGGTCTAAATGCTATTCTACCCGGGCTTTTTCATTTAAAGGCCATGGTTGCCGGTCAGGGGCATTGATGCTTTCACTCTCTGATGCGTACCAGTTGATTTCAGCTGAGGCATTCGAGCCTGGCCTGCAACAGGCTGCTTTATATGAAGCTGCCGGTCGCTTTCTGGCTGAAGATGTCAGAGCTGACCGAGACTATCCGCCGTTTAACCGGGCCGCGATGGATGGTGTGGCCTTTCAGCTCACCGAAGAGGTAAAAAATGGCCAGCCCCTTGAGCTGGTGGGTGAGCTGTTCGCGGGCGATGTTTTCGAAAAACCAGTGAGCCCCGGCCAATGTATTAAAATTATGACAGGGGCGGCCACGCCCGAGAACCTTGATTGCCTGATCAGAATCGAAGATGTAATTATCGAGGGCACTCAGGTAACATTTGCCACATCAAAGATGGCGACGATGCAGAATATTGCCCCCAGGGGTGAAGATGTACGTAATGGTGAGGCTGTTATAGCGAAGGGGCAGCGGGTTGATGCCGGGTTGATCACAACCCTGGCTACCATGGGCTATGCTTCTGTGCCGGTTGCTAAACTTCCCTCTGTGGCCATTGTAACCACCGGCAATGAGGTGGTGGCCATTGAAACAAAACCAGAATCTTTTCAGATTCGTAACAGTAACCGCCATGTGCTTGAATACCATCTGGCCCAGTATGGTATCAGGCCAACGGCTGTTTTTCATGCAGCTGATGACGAGGGCGAGCTCACCCGAATTTTCACCGAGGCCCTCAGTTGCGATGTGGTCATTGCCTGCGGTGGGGTCTCAATGGGTGATGCAGATTT
>CAZHLC010000332.1:0-5424 GCA_964532545.1 uncultured Leptospiraceae bacterium
ATTATTAATGAAGACTTGCAGCAGAAAACGAAACCACCCGTTGAACAACAGAGCGATCGCTACCTGCGAACAGCCAATGTGAAAGCATTGAACCGGGCATGAAGGTCATATATTTAACAGACATACATGATGATCTGAAAGATCTGCGCTTTGTAATTCAGAATACCGAGGCTGATATTTATATCATTTCAGGTGATTTGATTTATAAGGCCTTTTTCACCGAAGAAAAACTCTATGGTTTTCTTGAGCTGCAAGATGTATTCTATAAGTACATCGCACGCCACGAGCTTGACTACATGCCCTATGAGCTGGCCCTCGAGGTGCTTTCATCACCTGAAAAATTTGATAAACAGATGGCCATCGATGCGGCCGAATACCGCATTCTCTTTCAGCAGGCCGCGACCAACATGAAAGAGAAATACCAGACCATTAAAGAACTGCTTGAGAAATATGCCCGGGCCCATACCATTCTGCTGCCCGGCAACTACGATATGGATCTTCAGTATACTCCGTTATACCAGTACGATCTGCATAAAAAAGAAACTGAAATAGATAATGTAAGATTCGCGGGCTATGGTGGTGCCCCCATCGTAACCCCCGGCATACCCGAGATGCTGGCAGTGGTTTTTCATGAAGAGAATGAAAAGGGTAAGGTGACCAGCGAAGCTAAAGACTTTTTTACCTCAACACACCCCGATGTGCTGGTTATTCATAACCCGGCCTATGGTACCCTTGATCGGCTGCCCAGCTACGGTCACTGTGGTTCTTTTGGTATCAGAGACTATATTGATGACAACTCTCCCAGCCTGGTACTTTCAGGGCATGTGCATGAAGACTATGGTCTGTTAAAAACCAGCAATACTTACTGTCTTAACCCTTCAAATTTTGGTGGTGTCGATACACCCAGTGGTTTTGAACCGGGGGGATATTTCAGCGAATTCGAAATGAGTAAAAATGGCTCAGGCCGGCTTTACCTGCGCAAGCTATCGCTTATGCGGGTTGTGGGCCAGCGTAGCTCTGAAGTTGATATGCTCAAGATTCTTGATATTAAAATAGATAAAAACCTGCGTGCCTCAGAGCATGTCGTGAACGTAGAAGAATTTACCCGGCTTGGCAGGTTTCTACGGTGAAGAATCCTTTTCCTGAAAACGAGGTTTTTAAAAAGTTTCTCGGCCTCAAAGATGATTTCAGGCGTTTCAGCACACCCGAATCGATGGAAAGGTTCAAGGCCTTTGCCCGCATTGCCCGTATTATGCAACAGACCGGTGACCGCATTGCCTTTGACTTGCTGGGTTCGGTTAACTTCGGCATTGCCGATGCCGAATCAGACACCGACATCGTAATATACCTTGAGAGTGAACATGAAGAAGAAGCTTCTTACAAGAATTCTCCTAAACTGCGTTTTTATGAAACTCTGCTGTTAACAAGTCTTATGCATGAAGTGTCTGATACCAAGTTTCGCATTCAGGTGGTTGACTGTATTAATCTGCGTCGCCTCAAGAAAAAGATCGATGAAAAAGAATATGACGATGATATAATAGCGCGTTTTGTTTTTTACCGCACCATCTGCCGGGGCATAAATAAAAACGTGATTCGCTCTTATGAAAACCAGATTATGAATGACAAAGAGCTCTTTACTCATATTGAAGCGAAGCTCACTGAAGCTCTTATTGAGTTTACCCGTACTTCAGGCCATCACCAGTCTTTTCGCAAATACATCGACCGTCTGCGCGATAAAAACGTGCATATTCCGGTGTCGATGATTGAAAAAATTATGGAGTACCTGAACGTTTCAGCGTCTGAATGATTCAGACATCTTCAAGGTTCAGTAGTTCGCTGACCTGCTGGGGTTTACGAATGATCTTGAAACTTTTACCATCGGTAATTATTTCAGGTGCCAGGGCTCTGGTATTATAGTTCGATGACATCACCGCAGCATAGGCACCGCTGTGCAGCACCGCCACCTCATCACCTTCTTCGACGGGGGGGGTATCAACCTTCATCTGAATAAAATCAGTTGATTCACAGATGGGGCCTACGTAGTCATAGGTTTTATCGGCACCCTCTTTTCTTTCAAGCGGCAAGATGGGGTGCTCTGAGCCATAGAGAGCAGGCCTGATTAATTCGCTGATGCCGGCATTACAGATGGCAATAGAAAAATCAGTTTTTTCTTTAATATAAAGAATGCGGGTAACTAAAATTCCGCTATAGGCTGAAATGAATCTACCGGGCTCAAAGCAGAGTTCATAGGGCAGGCCGTCGTAGTCAGCCAGGGCCTTATTCAACTCTTCAATAGGAAACTCTTTCGCATTGCCATTGGGGGTTGTGTAATCAATGCCAAAACCGCCACCTAGAGAAAGGTATTCGGGTTTCACACCAAGTTTGCTTTCAACGTCTTTAGCCATGGCAATGAGAAAATCAAGGGCCTTGCGATAGGGGCGGGCATCAAGAATCTGTGAACCAAAATGGCACTGCAGCCCTACGAGCTTCAACGAAGCTGACTCTTTAATGATCTCGAGAGCCTCGTCTATCTCGCGGGCAGAAATTCCGAATTTGTTTTCTTCTTTGCCAGTGGTGATGTACTTGTGGGTATCTACTTCAATGTCGGGGTTTACCCGCAGGGCCACATTGGCCACTTTGCCCAGCGATATGGCCGTTCTGGCAATTTTTCTCATTTCAGAGAGAGACTCAACATGAAAGCTGCGAATATTTTTCTGCAGCCCCAGAACGATTTCTTTTTCAGTTTTGCCAACCCCGGCAAAGACCATCTGCTCGCCCTTGTAGCCGGCCAGAATGCCCCGCAAAATTTCGCCCCCCGAAACAACATCGAGACCAAAACTGGGGTAGGCTGCAATTTTTTTCAGAACCGAAATATTTGATAATGATTTTACTGAGTAATAATAGCGACAGTGGCTGGGCAGGCCATTTACCAGCTTTTCAAGACGTTCTTTCAGTACACCCTCATGGTATAGAAAATATGGCCCGCTATAGGCATACGTATTCTGCAGTTCTTGGCTGATCTCAGCGCACAATCTGGTTAAATCGGCACCCTGCCAGTTTAAGGCCTTTTCTTTGTATTCGAAGTTCATAAGTTGTACTATAGACAGCCTATTTTTGAAAGGTTTCGCCTGCTGGAATCAAAAAAAAACCATATTGGGTCGATATTAACAACTAAATGGCAATAGTTCTTTCAATACTGGCCCTTGTTGTGGTAGCAAGCCTTGTTTTTCTGCTGCTCTCGCGCAACAGTGATGCCCTTGAGGGTGCCATTAAGCTCTATAATTCTGGTAAAACAGCTGAGGCCAAAGAGCTGTTCAGAGAAGCTGTTTTAAAGAACAATGAAGATATCAGGGCCCATTATTATCTGGCCCAGGCTCATGAAAAATCACAGGAAATCGACAAGGCGCTTTTTCACTATGCCGAAGTAAAAAAACTGGGAACCTTTGGCCTTGAAATTGATAAGCTTGAAGTGTATACCCGGGTGGGTAATCTCTACTACAGCCAGGGCCAGTTTGAGAATGCTCTTGAGGCCTATCTTGAAGTTCTGCAGATTTTTCCTGATGATTTGAACTCTAACAGCCATGTCGCCTTTCTGGCCCTGGGGCAGGGCGCCTTTGCTGCTGCCGAACCCTTTATCAGCACCTGCGTTAAACTTAAAGGTGAAGATAAAAGCTTTCAGATCGCCTATCTGGTGACCATGTTTGAGCTGGGTAAAGAGGCCGAGGCCTTTGATGTGATTGAGAAGCTGCGGGCTGCTGACCCCGATGATCTTGAGTTGGCGGTTCTTTATATAACCATGTGCCAGCGTTCACATTTTCGTGATGGTATTGACCTGGTCAAAAGCATGTATGCAAAACTTGATAAAGATCATATTAAAATGCTGGTCTTGCGCATCTTTGTATATCTGGCCTTTCGTGAGAATCTGGTTGAAGAGGCCCTGTTGTTTCTCAAGTCGCGACTGAAAGAAACCGAAGCCCTTGAAGCACTGCATCTCGAGGTCTTGTTCTATCTTACTCTGTTTTCATTAAAAAGCGAGAACTACGCCCAGGCCGAAGAGTACTACCACAATCTTGATGACCGTAAAAAGAATTTCAGAAACATCGCAGAAATTGAGCTCTATATTAAAATGCGCAATGTAGAATACCAGTCGACTGAGTTTGAAAGCTTTCAGGTCTACTATGAAAATTCATTTCGCGATTTAATACCCCCTCAGTTACTTTTCAGAATCTCTGGGCTAAAAGTCAAAGAAACCATCGACCTCGACAGGTTCTGGCAGCCGGCAGACGAAGGCGGCGATATCATTCTTAAACCCGAGTTTGCCCCGGTTACCCTTGAGAACGCGCTGCACGCCTTCGGCGAATTGCCCGGCGAAAACTTTTTAGAGTTTGCCAAACGCGCAGCCTTTTATCTGGGATATAAATCGCGTGAACACTTTGCCGCAAGCGAGGGTAACGGCGTTGACCTTATGGGTGTGCGCATAAAAGATAAAGGGGTAAAGGCCATGCTGGCGTTTCGTCGCCTGGCCGATGAGGCTACGGTCAGCGATATCTTTCTTGAAAATCTTGTTTCAACAGCGCAAGAGAGAAGAGCCCAGAAGGCCATTCTTATTACCAATGCCCAGCTGACCGATGCAGCCCGCACCAAGATGGCCGACCTGCGGCATATTGAGGTGCTCAGCGAAACCGAGTTGCTTGATCTGTTTAAAGCTGTTGTACCGCGCGCGGCCTAAACCGCGCTTTTAAGTTCGGCACTTAAGATCTTGCTCACACCCGGCTCTTCCATGGTTACGCCGAAAATAGCATCTGCCTTTGACATGGTCTTCTTGTTGTGAGTAATCAGCACGAACTGGGTTTTTTCGCTGAACTGGTCGAGAATATTGAGAAAACGCTGCACGTTGGCATCGTCAAGGGGGGCGTCAATTTCGTCGAGTACGCAGAAAGGCGATGAGCGCACCATATAGATGGCAAACATCAGAGCGATCGCCGTGAGAGCCTTCTCACCCCCCGATAGCAGTCTGATTGAACGAGGGCGTTTACCCGGTGGCTGCACATGAATATCTATACCGGTTGATAGAGGCTGGCTTTCATCTTGCAATTCAAGCTTAACATCGCCACCGCGAAACAGGTTGGTAAAAACATCATGAAAGTTGCCTTGAACCTTTTTGAAGGTTTCGAGAAACAGATTCTCTGATTTGCTTTGAATTTCATCAATGACTTTAACAATCTTTTCACGGGCATCGAGTATATCTTGCCGCTGGGTTACCTGGTGATTATAAAGCTCTTCGGTGCTTTTAAGCTCTTCAATAGCCAGGGGGTTGATGGGCCCCAGCTCTTGCAGCTTCTGCTTAATCTCAGATAGTTTACCCTTTTCTGTGTTCATCTGAATGCGGGTTTTGCCCATCTGTTCACGAATTTCTTCGAAAGT
>CAZHLC010000333.1:0-5418 GCA_964532545.1 uncultured Leptospiraceae bacterium
CAGCGAAGCCCTGGGGGCCCTGTTTGATATTCAGAAGTTCGATGGCAACATGCAGGCCAAATCATCAAAGGCGGCAGTGTTTTCGGCTTTTCTGCACAGCTTTACCCAGAACGTGTTTTCTGATGAGCTGGGCAAAGAAGACGATTTGAGCTGGCAGGTGTTTCTTATGATTAACCGCCGCTCATACAGCGCACCACAAGATCATATACTGAAGCGCGAAAACAGCCCGTTCTATGATGATATCAGCACCAAAGATAAGAAAGAAACCGTTGCTGAAATCTTTGCCAAATCTCTGGTTGGCGCCATCAAACTCTGCAAAGATAAAATGGGCAGTAACCCCAAAAATTGGGAATGGGGCAAGCTTCATTCATACCACTGGCAACATACCATAGGCAAATCGTCAGCGCTGATGCGGCCTTATTTCAGTCGAGGCCCCTACCCGGCTGGCGGCAGCCTGCACACATTGAACGTTTCAGGTTTTATGTGGGGTAAAAATTTTGAAACTCATCTCATACCGGCCATGCGCCTGGTTGTTGATTTCAGCCTGCCCGAACCGGCCTTTCTGATTACCCATAGCGGCCAGTCTGGCAACCCGGCCAGCCCACACTATGATGATATGATACCATATTTTCTTGAAGTAAAAAACCATTCCCTGCCCGTGCAGAAAAATAACATTGAAGCCCAGTACAAAGACCTGCTCACTCTTACAGCCAGCCCAAAGGTAAGCCAGCAATGAATTACGACTCAGATAAAGTTAAAAATCTTTTCGCCAACCTGCTCGGCGCTATTGGCGAAGACCCAGAACGCGAAGGTCTGGTGCGCACCCCTGAGCGTATGCAGAAGGCATATGAGTTCTTAACCTCTGGCTACCGGGCCGACATTGATGAAATCATTAACCAGGCGGTCTTTCATGAGAAAGTACGCGACATGGTCATTGTACAAGATATCGAACTCTACAGCCTGTGCGAACATCATCTTTTACCCTTCTTTGGTAAAGCCCATGTAGCCTACATTCCCAACGGTAAGATCATCGGTATCAGCAAAATACCCCGCATCGTTGATCTGTTTGCCCGTCGTCTGCAGGTGCAAGAACGCTTGACTCATCAGGTGGCCGAAGCCCTGCAAGATATTCTCAACCCCAGCGGGGTGGCTGTGGTTATTGAGGCCAAGCATCTCTGTATGATGATGCGGGGCGTTGAAAAACAGAATTCTCACCTCTCAACCAGCTGCATGCTGGGCGAGTTTCAAACCAGCCAGCCCACCCGTATGGAATTTCTAAGCCTGATCAACAAGGGCTGAGCAGGTTTTCATTGACCCGGGGTTGAGAGGCCCCAGCTTGGCCTCATGAAGATTCATGAATTTCAAGCAAAAGAAATTTTAAAAAAGTATAATATCACTGTTCCCAATAACCGGGTAACCAAAGACGCTGGCGATGCCGAAAAGATCTACGGCGAACTGGGCACTCCGGTGGTTGTTGTAAAAGCCCAGATACACGCTGGTGGTCGCGGCAAAGGTGGCGGGGTAAAACTTGCTAAATCTGCGGCAGAAGCCAAACAGCTGGCCGACGAGATTTTAGGTATGAATCTGGTTACGCACCAGACAGGCCCTGAAGGCCAGAAAGTGAAACAGATTCTCATCGAAGAAGGTATGGATATCAAGCATGAGTACTATGTTGGTATCACCCTTGACCGCGTTACCAGCAAACCGGTTTTTATGGTTTCAAGCGAAGGGGGTATGGATATCGAAGAGGTCGCCGAAAAAAGCCCTGATAAAATCTTTAAAGAGTGGGTAGACCCCAAGGCAGGCCTGCACCCCTGGCAGGCAACCCATCTGGCCTATGCCCTGGGCCTGCCCAAAGATCTGGCTAAACAGGCCGGCAAGTTCTTCATGAACCTGTGGCAGGTTTATGACAAAGAAGACTGCTCACTGATTGAAATCAACCCACTGGTAACCACCGGTGACGGGCGTGTTCTGGCTCTTGACTGCAAAATTAATTTTGATGACAACGCCGACTACCGACATGCAGACCATGCAGAACTGCGAGATCTAGACGAAGAAGACCCCCTTGAAGTAGAGGCTTCTAAGTTTAATCTTAATTACGTAAGACTTGATGGCAACATTGGCTGTATGGTAAATGGTGCCGGCCTGGCCATGGGCACTATGGATATCATAAAGTACGCAGGTTCATCGCCGGCCAACTTTCTAGATGTAGGCGGCGGGGCCAACGTCGAAACCGTAACCAATGGTTTTAAGATCATTCTTTCTGACCCCAATGTGAAAGCCATTTTCGTAAACATCTTCGGCGGCATCGTTCGCTGTGACCGCATTGCCAACGGCATCGTTGAAGCGGCCAAAAATGTTGAAATCAGAGTTCCGCTGATTGTAAGACTTGCGGGCACCAACGCTGAAGAGGCAAAAGAGATTCTCAAAAAAAGCGGCATCGACCTCATCGTAGCCGATACCATCAAAGACGGCGCCGAAAAAGCCGTGGCAGCGATCAACGCCTAAGGAGACTTATCATGGCTGTACTCTTAACAGAAAAAACCAAACTTATTGTTCAGGGCATTACCGGTAAAGAAGGCAACTTTCATACCGGCCAGATGGTCGACTATGGCACTAATGTTGTTGGCGGGGTAACCCCCGGCAAGGGTGGCCAGAAATCTGAACAGGGCCTGCCTATTTTTAACAGTGTCAAAGAAGCTGTAAAAGAAACAGGCGCCAATGCCTCAGTTATAT
The DNA here is from genome assembly GCA_964532545.1 of uncultured Leptospiraceae bacterium. Lineage (GTDB taxonomy): Bacteria > Spirochaetota > Leptospiria > Turneriellales > CAZHLC01 > CAZHLC01. The sequence continues at coordinate 2,737 of CAZHLC010000333.1, forward strand.
TTGTTCCCCCACCCTTTGCTGCTGATGCTATCTCAGAAGCCGCCGGCTCTGGTTTAGAGTTAATCGTCTGCATTACTGAAGGTATACCCGTACGAGATATGTCGCGGGTAATTGACGAAGTAAGAGATGCTGGCTCAACCCTGGTTGGGCCCAACTGCCCCGGTGTCATAACACCCGGTGTAGGCAAGATCGGCATCATGCCCGGTTTCATTCACAAACCAGGCAAAATTGGTGTAGTATCGCGCTCTGGTACCCTTACCTATGAAGCAGTTGGTCAGCTGTCAGCCATTGGCCTCGGCCAAAGTACCGGTATCGGTATTGGTGGTGACCCCATTATTGGCCTGCCCCACCTTGAAGCAGTGAAGCTGCTGGCTGAAGACCCCGATACCGATGGTATCGTGATGATCGGTGAAATCGGCGGTACTGCTGAAGAAGAGGCCTCAGAATATATCAAATCGAATGTGAAAAAGCCCGTGGTTGGTTTTATTGCAGGCCAGACAGCGCCCCCGGGTCGCCGCATGGGTCATGCTGGTGCCATTGTATCAGGTGGTGAAGGTACTGCTGAAAGTAAAATGAAGGCAATGGCCGATGCCGGGGTGCACGTATGTGAATCACCGGCCGACATTGGCGCAACAATGAAGAAGGCTCTTGGCTAAGAGCCGCCTTCAAGATATTCAACCAGCCAGGCCCTGTATTTGGGGTGCATATCTTCGACTTTAATGGCCGTCAGCTCAGGGGTGTCATAGCTGTGATGCTTTTCAACCGCAACCTGTAGCGCCGGCCATTTCTCTTCTGCCGTTTTAATAAACAGCTTGAATTCGGTATCTTTTTGAACTTCACCCTGCCAGAAATAGCAAGAGGCGATGGGGCCTACAATATTTACACAGGCGGCCAGTCGCCCCTCAACCAGCAGGTCTGAAAGTTTTCTGGCCTCGTCTTCGGTCGAAGTCGTGGTAGTGACCAGCAGTGGGGTCACTACTGGTTGTTTGGTGTAGTCTTCTTGTTATCGGCTGCGGTATTGCCCTTTTCGTTTTTAAAAATAGATTCGGCCTCATCGTACTTGCTGCCGGGTTTGAGCAATACCTTGGTCTGAATGGGCCATGAAAAATATTTTTTCGGGCTGTTGGTAAAACGAAACTGACCAACAAACTCTCTGTATTTTACATAATAAATCAGATCATTTTCTTCACTGTTCTCATAGCTGATCTCAGAAGCCTGAATCTTTTCAGCATCTTTCAAACGGTAATTACGAGAAAGGGCCTGCTGCATGACAATCAGCAGGGTTTTCTGCTCTTGTTGCTTTTCGACTTCTTTCTTATTAGGTGGCTGATCGATTTCTTCTTGAATCTGGTTAAACTGGTTATTGAGCGTGCCGCTTGATTTCTTTTTTTCAGGCTGTTTCTGACCCGAGCCCTCTGCATTGGGCTGGGCAAAAACCGCAACTGAGAGCAGCATGCTAATTAGTATTACTGGAATCTGTTTCATTTGATACACCTCTTTTACTGAAACTGGTGACTTTTGTTTCACTACCATCTTTTAGTCTTTTAATATTATCTCTGTGTCTGTATACCACAAACACAACTATCACCGCAACGAAAATAAATAAATCACGCTGCGCTGGCAATTCATAAAAGACAAAAAACCATCCCAGAAGGCTGATTGCAGAAAGCAATGAGCTAAGAGACATATATCTGCTGATCAGCAGTGTCAGCAGAAAGACCGCTACGGCCCCGCCAAGCATACCTGGTATCAGACCGATCATTGCGCCCATGGCCGTGGCGACACCCTTGCCCCCACGAAAGCCAAGCCACAGGGGATACATATGCCCCAGAATAGCCAGAACCGCCACCATCATCATGACGTGAACGGTCTCAAGACTCAGTGGCCAACCGTCGACGCTTACAAAGTGAAAAACCGAAACCGGTAGAGCACCCTTGAGCACATCAACAAACAATACGGCAAAACCCCAGGGCTTGCTGATCACCCGCATAACATTGGTGGCCCCAACATTGCCTGAGCCATGCTCGCGTATGTCTAAACCCTTCATTCGGCCCACAATGTAAGCCGAAGGAAAAGAGCCCAGAATGTAGGCTACCGCAAGAACTAACAACCAGATTAATGTCTCATTATGCTGTTGCAGGTCAAAAACCATGTTTTGAACTACAGAGTCTGGCAGGTTTTATGTCAATTAAATAATCAGAGCCCACGGCCCTGTATCTAGTATTATCGAGCTTTTATGTAGCCATTCTTGAATGCCAGATAGATACTTTCTTCCATAATCCATGAAAGAGAATAGCCTTTGCGGCGCAGCCGGCCAATGGCCCGTAAAACGGTAATATTGGTTTTCAGAGTCACATTCTTGCGCCGGGCCTTTTCAGCACGGCGGCTTGAAAAGCTGTTATAGTCAGCGTTAATTACGGCATCTGCCAGCAGGTCGACATAAAGACTTAAATCACCTATTTCAGACACCAGCGCCATGGTGCGGCGGGCAAAGGGTGATAAATAAAACTTCAGCTCAATAGCACATTCTCTCATTTTTTACCTCAATGTTTTATTGGGTAATACCCCCCGAGAGAAAAAATTTCCCATTTTTTCGCAAAAAAATTGACTATCAGCAGAAAAAAGAGGTAGAGTAATAATATAGTGGCAGAGCAATTTTTAGCTGATAACCCCCTGTATGCC
>CAZHLC010000334.1:0-5408 GCA_964532545.1 uncultured Leptospiraceae bacterium
GGCACTTGAGGGGTCACCCTGATACGATGAGCCCAGCTTATCTATTTCATCGAGCATTAACACCGGGTCTTTCTCTTCTACTACCTTGAGAGCCTGAATAATCTTGCCAGGCATGGCGCCGATGTAGGTGCGGCGATGGCCCTTGATCTCGGCCTCATCGCGCATACCACCCAGTGAAAAGCGAAAGAATTTTTTGCCCATGGCGCGGGCAATTGATTTACCCAGTGAGGTTTTACCCACACCCGGTGGGCCAACGAAGCAGATAATCGAGCCCTTCTCTTCTTGTTTCTGCAATAAGACGGCCAGGTGTTCAATGATACGGTCTTTGATTTTGTTCAGCCCATAGTGATCGCGATCGAGTATGCGCCGGGCTGATTTAATATCAATTTTCAGGGGCTCTGGGTCTTGCCAGGGTAGATCAAGAATGGTATCTAGATAATTACGAATGACCCCGTATTCGTTTGACTGGGGTTCGATATATTCAAGTTTTTCGACTTCACCCATGGCTTTTTCATTAGCTTCTTCGGGAAGTTTAGCCGCTGCAATCTTCTCGCGGTAATAATCTGCATTCTTCTCTTTGGCAGAACCATCGATGCCCAGCTCTTTACGAATCTGCTGCAGTTGTTCGCGCAGCATATACTCTCGCTGCTGGCTGGTCATTTTTTCTTGAATGCGGCCTTCGATTTTCTGCTGCAACTCAAGCAGATCAATTTCGCGTGAAAGAAACTCAAGAGTTTTATCAAGGCGAATCTTCACATCGAAGGTCTCTAAAACTTCTTGATACTCTTCTTTTTCAAGGTTTAGAACCGTGCAGACGAAGTCTGCGATTTTGCCGGGCTCATCTACATTGACCAGAGTAACCTTCATCTCTTCGGTGAAGAGGGGGTTCTGGTTCATGATCTCTTTGGCGTTTGAAAGTACGGCCCTGGTGAGGGCCCGGGTTTCGTTGTCTTTGTTGTCGAACTCGTCGTAGTGGTAGGTGACCTCAGCCCAGGGCAGGCCCTCTGAGCGACTGAACTTTTCTACTTTGAAACGGGCCAGGCTGTTAATCAACAGATGAAAACCACCCTGGGGAAGTTTGGCTTTTTTTACAACTTTGGCCAGTGAACCAACCCGGTAGAGGTTATCAGTATCAACCCCGCGCCGGCTGTCATCTTTCTGCAGCAGCAAACCAATGTACTCTGATTTTTCAATGCTGTGCTCAAATGATTCACCGATTTTACCCCCGGGCAGTACCAGGGGCGTAATCATACCAGGAAAAACCGGCCGATGCCTTATAGGCACCACCGGCACCCGCTCTGGTAGAATCTCATCGACCTTGACTATTAAATTCTGTTTTTCATCACTCATTGGCTTTCTGGATAATCAATACGTTTTACTTTCAATTGGTATTTGATTTTTCCAGCAAAATAATTTAAGTGAGGCTCGGCAAAAATTTTTGATAGTTTCTTCTCATGCTGTTTGGGCATATCTTCGCCGTGAAAGAACCAAACCCCTTCAATGCTGGCATCGGCAATACCTTTAAAGTTGAGTCGGGCGTGCCCATTGTCTTCGCCCATGGTATGAAACGCTACTGAGCGGGTGGGCTCAATGGCAATAACAGGGTGGGGGTTCATGATGCCATAGGGGGCAAAACTGAGCCACTCTTGCCAGGTACGGCTGATTATGTCGCTATCTTTGACCTTCAGGGGTGGGTTAAAGGCCCTTAAGTCGCGCATATCTTTAATGGGTTCAATATTGCTGAAGTATTCGCGGGCCTTCTGATGGGCAAAATCGACAAACTCACGGCGCTTTTCGTGGGCCAGTGAAAAACCGGCAGCCTGGCGGTGGCCGCCAAACTGTATAAGCATGGGGCCCAGCTGTTCAAGATAACTGAAAATGTCTTCTGCCTGGTATGACCGCAATGAACCGCGCAGACAGTCGCCGTCTTCAACAATCACCATGGCAGGTTTTTTAAACTGTTCGGCCAGCTTGCCGGCTACCAGCCCCGAGATACCCCGGTGAACCTCATTATGGTATGCGATTAAAATGGGTTCTTCTTCATCTTCGGGTTTGATGGTTTCAGCTAATAAATCGAAGGCTTCTTTTGAAAGGCGTTTGCGTTCTTCGTTCACTTCGCGCAGTGCATGGGCTTTCTTGGCGGCTTCGAGGGGGTCTGTTTCTATGAGCAGGTGAAGGCTTTTCTCAGGTGAACCAAGGCGACCGGCTGCGTTAATGGTGGGGCAGACTGTGAAACTCAAATCGGTTTCAGCGATGGGAGAATCAGCGAGGCCGCAGGCCTTGATCAACTCATAGAGCCCCCGGGGCAGGCTGTTGCTGCGAATCATCGCCAGACCGAAGGCCACCATGATTCTGTTGTCGTCGATCAGCGGCATCATATCGGCAATGGTTCCCACAGCTGCTAGAGAGAAATAGGTCTTTATCTTTTCATAGACCCGGGTAAAGCGCAGGTTCTGCAGTATCTGCAGTTTTTCTACGGGGGATATTATGCCGTTATTATTCTGTAAAACCTGTGCCAGCCGGGCCACCTGTTTGTTCTGTTTAACAGCTTCTTGCCACCAGTTCTTGGCGTTCACATCGGCCTCAGTGTTTTCATCAAAGGTGATGGTGCGGGTGGCGGGGCCCTGCTCGATCTCAACGCCGTTTTTAACAAAGTAGCTCAGGCCATTGGCGGTGACTTCTGATACCTGATTGTATTCAGAAGTAAAACCATAGGTAAGGGCCCAGATTAGCTTAAGGGCAATGCCGGCTGTGCACAGGTCGCGCTCGGGTATGCCGAGCGGCAGACGTTTGGGGTTTACAAAGGCCTCAACCTGGGGAAAGTCTTTCTCGTCAGCCGGAATAAAATGGTGATCAATAACAATGATGTCAACCTGACTCTCTGATTTTTCTTTGAGATAGGCCAGGCTTTCTTTGTTTGAAGAACCACAATCAAGAGTAATGACAAGGTTGGGTTTCTCGGCCAGAATGCGGTCGGCCACATTGTTGGTAATACCATACTTGTCTTCTTCAAGGGGTAAGAGTGGCACTACGGTGGCTGGCGAGAACTTCATCTGCTCAACCAGAAATAGGTATAAGATGGCCGATGAGCAGATACCATCGGCATCACGGTCACCATAAAGAACAATTTTCAGCTGGTCTTTTTTTTCATAGGCAGCTTTTAACAGGTCAACTGCGGTATCAAGGGCTGGCAGATGAAAAGGTGAGCGTAATAACGAATAATAGGGCAGTAGATAGGTAAGGCACTTTTTTTTAACAAAGGGTTCGGTTAAAACCTGCTCATATTCATCAGGTTCTAAAGTCTGTTCATAATAGAAGAGCAGCCCGTCGATCCACCGTGAGAATATTTCACGGGGTATGGGGCCTGCGTTTTTTATGAAGAGGTTAATGTAATCTGAATACTGGTCGTGGTTCATCGACCTTAATTCATGACAGTTGTTCCGTTATGAACACCACCACGGTCAATTTGCAGGGTTTTACATGAGATATCACCCTGGTGTTTGCCCTGGCCGGTAATGTGCACCGAGTTGCTGGCAACCAGATTGCCCTGCAGCTGCCCACTTACAGAGATGTCTTTTACCTCAATGTCGGCCTTGACCTGAGCATGTGAGGTAACCTCAATGCGCCCCTGAGTGCGTATTTTGCCCTCTAATTTGCCATCAATCAGCAATTTATCATCAAACTCAACCTCACCCCGAAAGGTAATGTCGCTGGTAATGTGGGTTACTTTGGGTTCTGCCATAGGTATCTCTTTTTATTTGAAGTTCTCGTCGACAAGTTTAAAACCGACGTTCTTGAGTAATTCATTTTCTTTTACGTGGCGCATCGACCTGATTTTGCGATTGCGCAGGCGGGCCTTGATCTGTGGCAGTTGGTCTCTCAACCTCGGGGCCCGCTTTCTGTTAGCTTTGTATTTCTGCACCAGTTGCTGGTATTCACGTTCAATTTCGGCTTCGGTGGCCTGAATTTCTTTCAGCCACTTTTTTGATTTAAAAATGCTGGCCAGATAACCACGCTGTTCAATGGCCAATCTTTTTTTGAACGCTTCAATGTTTTGAATGTTCTCTTTTTTGCCCTCGGCAGCAAACAAGACACCCTCGATTCGTTTGTGAAAAAGGCCTTCAAGCCAGAGGTCAGGCCTTGGCATTTCGGCCAGGGCGATACCCTGCTGGCCCTGAATAATGTTCGAAAAAGAATCGAGTTCTTTACTGCTAAGGCTGATCAAATCATTTTTAAATGCGAACTCTTGTTCGCGCCAGTCTTTGGGCAGGGGGGGCAGGGCCTTGCGATCAAGGCCGTACTTTGTAAAAAGTTCTGTGGTATATTTATCCTGGGCGCCTTTTTTCAAACGATCCCAGTAGTGGCGTACTTTTTCACGGGCCTGCTTTTCGGCATTGTCTTTGTCTTTAAATTCATAATTCTTCAGAATTTCAACGTACTGTTCGAAGTTTACTTTTTTATTTTCAACCAGCTCGATTAGGTGCCAGCCATACAGGCTGCGCACTGGTATTGAGATTTTGTCTTCGGCGGCAATTTTTTTGAAGTACTTCGATTTGATATAGCCGATACGACCCCGGTTGTGCCTGACCTTTAAGTATCCCCTTGATAATTTTTCGCCTTCATCGGGGGATATAACTTCGACGGCCATACCGCGCAGCAGGGTGGCCATGCTCTCAGAGCGTCTGCCCATGCCGTCATAAATCTCGGCGTCATCGTCGGTGACCCAATAAACCGGGTTTTTTATTTCGCCAGCCAGTCTCTGAATGGCAAACTCAAACTGGGGTACCATCACAGACCGGGGAAAATACCCCAGATCACCCTGTTTCTTCTTTGAGGTATCTTCTGAAAGAGAGCTGGCTGTGGCCGCCAGGGTGGTTTTGCCAGCCAGAATATCTGTGCGGGCCTGTTCGATGCGCTTTAATACTTCTTCGGCTTTGGCTCTTTTTTCTTTTTCAGACATGGGCACAGTCTTCTGCTGGCCGCTTTTATCTGTTTCAATTTTGTAGGGGTTCAGTTTTAGAAGAATATGGCGGGCCCGGTACAATTGCTCAGGTTCGGCAAAGGCGTCTGCCTTAACCTTTCTCAGCAGTAGAGCACGGTAAACATTCTGGGCCAGTGATTCGAGAAACAGTTTAATCTCTGGCCGCTCATGCAGCTTTTCTTCTCTGGCCATTTTGGCCAGATAGCGCTGCAGCACCATATCTCTGACCCGCTTTTTTGACCAATTGGCGTTTTTTAACTGGGCTTCAAAATCGTATAGTTGGGCAAATTCTTTGAGCTCTTTGCGCAGCAATTGGCCCTCTTTATGGGTGGCCAGAACGTCATTACTGTCATCGCAGCCGGCAAAAATGAGTAAAATGAGCAAAACACAGGCACTGCGAAAATATGACATAATTACAAACTGCCTT
>CAZHLC010000335.1:0-5394 GCA_964532545.1 uncultured Leptospiraceae bacterium
TGAAAGGTAATAGTAGCAAGAGTCTGGTTTTCTTCTTTGATGGGCACCCGCTCTTTAGCTTCAAGAGCCTGGTGAAGACCATCTGAATAGCGCCGACCTTCCATCAGGCGGCCGGTGAACTCATCTACAATGATTACTTCTTGATTCTGCACCACATAATCTACATCTTTAGTAAAAAGGGTATGGGCCTTGAGAGACTGGTGCACATGGTGAACGGTCTCAACGTTCTGCGGGTCATACAGGTTCTCAAGAGTCAGTAGCTTTTCAAGTTTGGCCACGCCCATCTCAGTAAGCAGCACATTGCGGGCTTTTTCATCAACCTCGTAGTCTTCTTTATCAGCCAACTGGGGAATTACCTTGTTCACCCGCACATAGTCATCGGCATTCTGCTCGGCCGGGCCCGAAATGATCAAAGGTGTTCGGGCTTCATCGATCAGAATCGAATCGACCTCATCAACAATGGCGAAATTATGTTCACGCTGCACCTTGAAGGCTACATGCTCAACCATGTTATCGCGCAGATAGTCAAAACCAAATTCGTTGTTTGTGCCATAGGTAATATCAGACGCGTATGACTGCTGTCTTTCTTCATGACTCATATTAGCGATAATAAAGCCCACGCTCATACCCAGAAAATTGTATATGGGGCTCATCCACTCAGCGTCACGTTTAGCCAGATAATCGTTAACGGTCACAACGTGAGCGCCATGGCCCGAAATTGCATTCAGATAGATAGCAAGAGTTGAAGTCAGGGTTTTGCCCTCACCGGTTTTCATCTCTGCGATGGTGCCCCGGTGCAGAACGATGCCACCCATCAGCTGAACATCGAAGTGGCGCATGCCCAGGGTTCGCTTTGAGGTTTCTCTTACAGTGGCAAAGGCTTCGGGCAGCAGGTCATCAAGGGTTTCACCCTCGCCCAGGCGCTGCTTAAACTCGGCGGTTTTGGCCTTAAGGGCATCGTCGTTCAGGGCTTCAAAGCTGGGCTCAAGATCATTGATCTTTTCAACCAGGGGGCGCATTTTTTTGATATCACGTTCATACTTTGAACCGAAGAAAACTTTTAATACAGATTGTAACATTACAGAAACCTCAAATTGGTCTTTCAATTAAACTATAGAAAAAACTCAGAGTGTAAAGTAAAAAGAGTGATATCGATCGGCACTAAAATTTAGTGCGATAAATGCCAAAATCGCCGTCGCGCTGGCTGATAAAATACAGCATACGTTTTTTCTTATCAAAACTGGGAGAGATTTCTTGCGCACTTGAGGGGGCCACCAGCTGGGCCGCCCCACCCGCAAGGGGTATCTGATAGATGTCGTTATTACCCTTTTTATTCGAGACCGCGAAGATGAACTTACCCTTAAAGTCGGCCGTTGGTTGAAAAGTGAAACCACCCGGCCCCTTTACCGGGGTAACTTTTTTACTGCCAAGGTTCAGGCGGAAAATAGAAAACTGCCCAGACCGGTTTGAGTAAAAAAACAGACTCTTGTTATCAGCCGAGAATTTCGGGCCAAAATGAAATGACGTACCCTCAGTATATTTTTTTTCTTTTTTTGTGGCAAGGTTGAGTATGTAGAGATGGTAACTTCCCCCGCGCCGCGAATAATATGCCAGTCGTTTGCCATCGCGCGAGATGGTAGGAAACTCACACCAGTATTGTTCAGGGGTCAGCTGCTCTGGTTTCGTACCCGCATTGACTGAAACCCTGTAGATTCCCCCCTGTTGTTTGCGGTTAGAAAAAAAGTAAATGTTTTTACCATTAGGTGCCCAGACCGGTTGAGAATCGAGGGCGTTATTCTTGGTTAAAAGTTTGCGCACCCTGGTGTCAGTTTCGAGCACAACGATGTCGCCCTTCTGGTCACGGGCATCAGAGCTGAAGGCAATGCTTTTGCCATCGGGTGACACAGCCAGGGTTTTGATGCTGTTTGAGCTGCTGTAGACTTTTTCAACTTTGGCCGGCTGCCCCAGCAGCGGTAAAGTAAAAACAAAAAGAATAAGAGCGGCCAACCTCATGATCATACCTTTTCAAACTGACTGCCCAACTGGGTATTCTGCCATGCTTCAGCATCGGTACAGTGTATAAAACGCTGGTAAAGAGACAGCATGGCCGTATAACAGACCGCATTGCGAAAACGTTCTCTACCAAGGGGAAAATTAAAGCGCCCGACCCAGGCCTCACCCGGCCCGGCAATGCCAATATAAACCGTACCAACAGGTTTTTCTTCAGTGCCGCCCGAGGGGCCGGCAATGCCGGTGGTTGCTATACAGTAATCTGAGTTCATATTCTGCTGACCATTCTTAACCATTTCAGCGGCACTCTGGCTGCTAACAGCCCCGTATTGAACAAGGGTATCTGCTGAAACCGCAAGCAGTTTTTCTTTGATCTGATTATCATAGCTTACAATGCTGCCCAGATATACTTTTGACGAGCCGGGAATATCAGTAAAGAGCTTTGCCAGTAAACCGCCGGTACAGCTCTCTGCGGTACTGATTGTCTGATTATTTTCAACCATAAAATCAAAAAATGCCGCCAGGGGGTTCTCAACCACATTGGCGCTGTACTTTTGACGCACATCTTTTTCGGCCTGTTCAAGATTTTTGGGTTCTTTGCTGCGCAAAAAAAGTCGACTGCCCAGAGGCAGGGCATGAACACCCACCTCAATTTCTGGGCCCAGGGCCAGCTCAGAAAAAAGAGTGCTCTCACCAATGCCCCAGATGGGCACTTCAACCGTAGGCTCTGTGGCAAAATTGAGGCCTTCAATTTTCTGCAAGACCTGGGGCCAGATCGACTTAATCTCAAGGGGAAAGCCCGGCAATGCAACCAGGGGTATACTTTTTACCCAGACACCCGGGGCCAGCCCCACCTTATTGGCAAGGGCCTCTTCGCCCGCGGGTATACGCACCTGTCTTAATGCACGTTCAATGGTTTTCTCTTTATCATTTTCAATCTGGCCCTTGCGCTTTTTGAAAAAGACTCTGAGCTTACGCTCAGCATAGCTGTCATAAACTGCTTCAACCCCCAGAAACTTGCAGAGCAAATCAATGGTCAAATCATCATCAGTGGGGCCGAGACCACCTGAATTGATGATAAGATCACCGGTGGCGGCATAGTCTTGCCAGGTCTGTAAAATTATTTCAGGTTCATCGGGCAGTACCCTGACTTCATTGAGGGGTATGCCCAGACGGTAGAGTTCTGAGGCAAAAAAGCGACTGTTGGAATCTAAGATAAAACCGTTTAAAACCTCAGAACCTACAATACAGAGGCGAACCCCACGCGACCTCACTATTTCAGGGGCATCAAGATGCGATTATCACCACCCATATAGGTGGGCAGCTTACCGTCCCATTTTTTGATCCACTCTAAGGCGATGATATCTTTGTTGGTGTTCTGCCGCAGCTTGCGCTGCTCATAGGCCTGGGCATCAGCCAATACGCGCCGACGCTTACCTTCTTCTTCGGCCTGCTTGCGCTCATACTCTCTGGTTTTGATACGCTGTTCTTGAATCTGCTTTTCTTCAACGCTCTGGGTGTACTTTTCAGAAAAAGAGATATTCATAATGCTTACGTCTTGCAGTAGAATACCATAGCCCTTAAGCTTTTCTGTAAGAATCGAGGTAGTTTTTTTACGCAGTTCTTGCCGCTTGGTGATTACTTCCTCTATTTTGAACTGAGCAGTTGATGCCTTGATTGATTCTTCCATAGATGGGTAAATCACCTTGCTTTCATAGTACTCACCAATTTCTTGATGCACCTGGGCAACTTTTTTCACATCAAGTTTGTAGTTAATGGCCAGCCTGACTTTGATGTCTTGTAAATCAGCGGTTGAGCAGTCAGATTCACGCACATATTTTTTGGTTTTAACATCATACATTTCAACAGACTCAACGAACGGCACCACCACGTTGATTCCCTCACCCATTGGCTCGGCTTGTACACCGGTCAGTCGCGAAAAAACCACCCCGCGCTCACCAGCACCTACAATCACAATGGGATTAATTATAATTATTGCTATAAATATGGCAACGCCAATACCTATTTTAACGATCAATGAGGGGCTGAGTTTTGTTTCCATGATAAATCTCCAACGGTGTCGGGTGAAATGAAACACCAGACGTATGCAGCAATTCTTTTTTGTCTGCAATAGCCGTTCAGACAAAACTTTATTGACGTTTAGATATTATGCGAAAAAAGGTCTTTCAATGAAATTTGGCGAATATCTGGTTCAAGAGAGCAAGTTGAATAAAGACCAGCTGAAAGAAGCTCTCAGCATGCAGGTTGATAACCCTAACCTCAAGCTGGGCGAGATATTTGTATCTTTAGAGTATCTGTCTGCCTCAGAACTACTGGGTAGCATTGAAGCCTACGTTAAACAAACCGGCGTTGAACTTGATCAGGTTACCGAATGGTTAACCCAGAAAGAGGTCGATGAGCTGGTTGCCAAACTCAAAGCTGAAAGTTGATGCCGGTGGTCGACCTGCAACAGGTCAGTAAGACCATTGCGGGCCAGAAAATTTTACAGAAAATCAGCGTATCTTTTAAAGAAAAACAAATCACTGCAATTCTGGGTCACAGCGGGGCCGGTAAATCAACCCTGCTTCGCCTGCTTAATGGCCTTGAGAAACCCACCTCGGGCCAGGTGAAACTTTTTGCCAAAGACATTGCAGAGCAAAACCTGGTTCAATTACGCAGAAAAATTGGTTATGCTGTGCAGGGTGTGGGGCTTTTCCCTCATTTAACTATCAAACAGAACATCGGCCTGCTGGCAGAAATCTGTAAAAAAACTGCAGCTGAAATTGAACAACGTATCGAGCAGCTGCTGGGTTTGGTGGGTCTGCCCACTGGTTACCTGGGCCGCTACCCCGTACAGTTAAGTGGTGGCGAACAACAGCGGGTGGGGCTGTGCCGGGCCATGATGTTAAACCCACCGCTGTTTCTGCTTGATGAGGCCTTTGGTGCCCTCGATGGTAAGACCAAGGCCGAAATTCATTCGAACCTGCTTGCAATACAAAAGGTTGAACCACGCACCATCATCATGGTTACCCATGATGTCGCCGAAGCCCGCAGACTGGCTGACTGGGCTCTCGTGCTCGCAAAGGGTCAAGTCACTTTTGATGGGCCTATAAGAGAGCTCAGCCTATGAAAAAAGTTCTGCTCTTTTTACTTCTGCTGAGCCCATTGGCATCACAAGAACTCACGGTAGCCTCAAAAAATTTCAGCGAAAGCCAGCTTCTAGCAGAGATAATGGCCCAGCTGCTTGAGAGCGGCGGCTACAGAGTAAATCGCAAGTTCGGCCTGGGGGGTACCATGGTCTGCTACCGGGCCCTGGCTGCTGGTGAGATTGATGTCTATGCCGAATATTCGGGCACAATATCTGAAGCTATTTTGAAACTGCCC
>CAZHLC010000336.1:0-5365 GCA_964532545.1 uncultured Leptospiraceae bacterium
GTTAAATACTGGGGCTGCCGCAGAACAGCCAGGCGGGTTTCTGAATTTTCTTCAACAATCAGGTTCTGGCCCGGCACAAAGGGTGTCTCGTTCTGTTCAATCAACAATGGAATATCAATACTATAGGCCAGTTGACCGCCGGCAATTTTGTGATTGGCAGATAGGCCCAGATCAATGCTGGTTGCAAAATCTTGCCCGCCCTGCCAAAGGCCAGGGGCGGTTTTGAAAGTGAACGCTTCACCCCTGGTTGCCCATAGCACTATTGATAGCAGCAATAATCGGCGAAGCATCACTTGCAGGCCATATTAAAGCGATGAGTTGACAAGAGAATTAACAGAGAACCTTTTGCGTTTGAATGCTCTTGTATACCCGCAGAAGAAGAACCCGTTTTATCGCCACGCTGTTTTTACTGGCAGCAGTAGTGCTGGTCTTTCCGGTTTTGCAGCTGGCTATTCTGGTACTGCTGGCAGCCGCCCTGGTTCTATTTCTCTTTTACCCGGTTTTTATTTATCTCAATAAGCGGCGCTATCGACTTGAAGAACACTATAATGCCGCTTATTACATTACCACCATAGCAGGGTATGAGCTGGCACTCTTTCATTACAGGGCCCGGGGTGCAGCCCGCCCCAAATATCCCATTGTACTCTGTCACGGCATTGCTGCTAACCACCGGTTTTTCGACATGACTGAAAGCAACAGCCTTGCTTTGTTTTTAAGTCGTCTTGGTTTTGATGTATATTCGGTTGATCTTCGTGGTTGTGGTCTAAGTAGAGCCACTGGTGAGGTCAATGATTTCAATTTTGATGATCTTGTAAGCGATGTGCCCCACATTATCGAAGCTGTATTGCAGAATCAATTGCGTATAGCAGACGCGCCCGCTGTAATCTGGCTGGGCCATTCACTGGGCGCCATGATCATGTACAAACATCTTGAACAGAACCCTGATGACCGTCGTATTGCTGCGTTCTGTTCACTGGCTGGTCTAACCCAGCTCAGTAGCCTGGCCCACCCCGTAATAACTGATTTTCTCAGGGTAAGCAAATACGCTGATAAAGTTGATTTAGTCAGGGCTGGTCAGCTTTTTGCACCCTTTGCCGGCCTCTTTCGTTCTCGTTATGATGATTTTTTATACAATAAAGACGCCATGAATCGACCCATATTGCGGCGCCTTATGACCCAAGGGGTTTCAAATGTGGCGCCTGCCCTTTCGGCCCAGTTGCTTGCGGCCATGGTTCAGTCACGTTCGGTGTTGAAGTTCAACCTTGAAAAAATAAAGAAGCCTATCTTGATGATGACGGGGGCAAAAGACAACCTCTGCACACCCCTTGATCTACAATACACTTTTGAAACCATTGGTACAAAGCCTGCAAAAAAGGCCATGTTCATACTTGGTAAGCTGCATGGTTTTTCTGAAGATTATTGCCATGGCAGCATCGTTCTGGGTAAAAATGCAGATGATGAAGTCTTTTCGTTGATAGCCCGATGGCTTAAAGATTTTAATTAATTCTTTGACCAGTTTTTACGCGATTGTATCGACATGTTGTAGGGGGCGGCAAACAGGTTGTCTTTGCTGCGTTTACATTGCAGTATAATCAGGCCATCAGGTTCAATTATGCCTGTAAGCGAAATACCATCGCCCATTGACTTCGACACTCTGTTGCGGCTTACATAGCCAAGCTTATCAGCAATTGAAAGTGACAGGCGACAATCGGGTATACCATCAAGCAGTATCTTGAACTTATCTTGTTTGCGGGTTTTTAACCTGAAATAATCAACATCAAGATTGGGGTTAATGTAGCCCACAACACTCGAATCAGGAATTACATCGTTCGCGTAGATACGTTTGTTGTTCGGTTCTTTTTCTACATTGTCAACCAGTTGTTTGGCCTGCAAGATGATCTTATAAGGCAGTGAGTCTGAACCCTCCCAGTCTAAGGTAAAGATTTTGATGTAGATATTTTCTTTGGCTGCGATAATTCGATTGCTGAGACCTTCGTCTTCATCTTTACCCCCGTCATCGAAAAGAATTTTAGATTTCTTTCTGCGTATAAATTCAAGACGGGGGTTTAGATTGTCTTCAGGCACTATTCGCAGACTCAGCTGAACAGGCCAGCGGTTCTCATTTTTGTAAGAGTAGTAATCGACATCATGACGGTCACTGATCTCGCCTGAGGTTTCATCTTCTTTGAGAATAGAGGCCCGGTTCAAGGTGTCATTGGGTTCGAGCTCATTTTTGCTCTGGTACTCTGACTTGGTTATCTCAATCTCATAATATTGATTGGGATTTATTTTGTGATCTTTAGAGTTGATACCAAGATACAGCCGACTGGGGCCCTGAACCCCGTAAGATAACAGGTTTTCGCCCTGGCCTATGGCTTTTTCATCGATGACTTTCAACTTTTCGTAATTCTTAGAAAAAACCCGCATGATGGTATCAATACCCTGAACACCGCTTAATTTTACGTTAACACTGAACTTCTTCTTTTCTTTGATATCAAAATAGAAAAAGTCTCTTTCAAGCCGTTTAGGTGTAGCAAAAACATTACTGTAGTAGCCCAGCATATGCTGATTTTCTATTTCTTGTGCTGTTTCAAGGGTATCATTGGGCTCATACTCAATGGGCGTTGAAGGTGCAAAAATATTAGGGGTAAAGGTATAATAGAGCTCTTGATATTCTGGCTGGTTCACATTACGTTTGGGCTGAATGGTAATGATCACCCCGGGTGGTTCTATCCAAATAGGGCCGAATTCTTCACCCAGTGAACTGAGTGAATCACTTATAATCTTGAATGGGGTTTTTTTGTCATAGCGGTACATCGAGACGATACCATCAATACCTTTCACGCCGCTCAGGCTGCCCCGAATCATATGGCCTTTTTCAACCGGCAGGTAGAGATAATCAATGTCTCGGCCCTTTGCCGAATAGTAACTGCCTTCAAATGTCTGGTCTGATTTTACAATCTGGGCTTTTTTACGCTGGTTGTTGTCGGGCTCAACTTCAGAAACTGTTCCGTAACAAGAAAGAAAAAGCAGGCAGCTCAGAAGAGAAATGGTGATCTTTACCTGCATAATGACCCATAGCCCTGGCTGAGATAACAGTGTCAATTATGTTCTCTTATCTGCTCAGTAGCCTATTCGAGCAGATAGAGAGAGTGAAGCGTTGGTGAAGGTGGCATTGGTTGAGCCATGAAGCAACAGTTTGGCCGGAATAACCGTCAATTGTATACCCGTAAAAATATAGGCATCAAGCAGGGGCGAGGGCGCCTTATCGGCAATGCCCAGGGTCACATCACCCACGTTGGCATCAAATTGTTCACTGGTCGATATGACTTCACCCCTTAACTGAAGGTCGCTACCCAGTGAGATCTCTGAACTCGATGAGCCCTGTAGAAAGATATCAGTGCCCACCCCCAGGTAAACAGACAAGGCATATAATATACGAAGATTGGTTGAAACATTCACTGGCAGAACAAGCGAGTCGACATTAAGCTCAGCCTTGCCAGCAGGCTCGGCAATAATAGAATAGCTTATACCACTGGTTTCACCCCCGGGCACATCAACTGGCTTCTTGCCCCGAAAACCCAGGCTCAACGAGCTGTAACGAAAACCCATGGTTAAATCGATGCCACCCCATTTAAACAGCCCCAGGGGCAGGCTGGCGCCTTCAATGGCCTTCATCTGGGTGTGAATGCCCCAGGCGGTGTTTTTAAAAACTACAGATTCTTGAGAGATGTTTACTGCAAAAAAGTTGGTAAAGAGCTTAAATCGGTCGGCAAGCTTATCTCTTCTTGATGAGTTAAGGGCTGCCAGGTTGAAGCCAGCCATAAAGGTAATATAAGGTGCTACGCCGAAAGCCGGCAACCCCTGTTCGATGTCAAAGGCATTGAGATTTGAAAAGTCATAGAAGGGGTTGGTGCCGTTGTCATAGGCCACTGCAAAGTCGAGCCCGGCAATTGCATATTTCAGGTTAGAGCCAAAATCTATGCCCTGGCCCCGCGAGGCGGCTGCATTAGCCTCAGACATTGATTTTAAAAAGGTCTGCTGGGTGGGCAGGTTGTATAGAACGTTCAGCTTATCGCGCATTAGATTAAATACGCTTTCTTCAGTTATACCAGCCGTTGAAAGAGCTGTCTGAACAGATGAGGGTAGGCTGCTGAAACTGATGTTCATGGTAATGGGCCCGTCTTTAAATTCAGCGGCCCCAGCCTGACCCGCCAGCCACAGGGCCAGCAGGGTTGTAACGAGAAATCGTCTCACTTATTTGACAAAAAGTTGAATGGCTTTGGCACGAACATTGACAGTCTCACGGCAATAGAACAGCGGTATACAGAAACTATCGCGCTCAAACCTGGGAAAAATCAGGGCATCTGCATCGGGCAGTTTTTTAAGCGCATCGTACATCGCGGCTTTGTCACCCCGTGTAAGAGTATCTACCAACTCGGGGTTTGAATCAAGATAGCTGCCCTGTCTATCGGGGCCGATATACCAGAATAGAATTCTTTCTACTGTAGCTCGACCTTTAATCTGACCTAGAACCCGGTATTCTGAGCGTTCAAGAGGTGCCAGCTGCAACTGAGGCTTGAGGCGCTCAGTTGTTTTGACGCTGGTCTTGCACTGGCTTGCCAGGGGTATCAGGCTCATTGTTACTATCAGGGTTATCAGTTTTTTGCGGTTCATCTCTTTCCTCTTTTTTTGCGGGTAACTGGTCATCTGATTTCAGGCTGACTGCAATGGCTCTTACCCTGGTGCGAACTTTTTCATATACGAAATAATTGGTACCCTGCTCTTCGATGGTCACACTCAGCAGGGTGTCAGCGTTTTCATGCTTGCTCAAGGCATTGTAGAATGCCAGGTCTCTTGCATTGAGATCATAATAGGGGCAAAGCAGCCCAATGCTGGCAGTACAGATGATGAATTTGCCTGCCTGAAAATCTTCATCATACAAGCTGCCAAACAGAGTACCGTTTTTATGCTCTGAAACTTCCCAGAATAAATAGCGTTGCTTAGAAGCTTCGGCACTTACGGGCCCGATAATTTCGAACTGTTCTTTGGCAATGGGGGCCAGCCGTAATTCGGTTTTACTGAGATCTATATGAGTGATAACCTTTGAAGAGGTTTTACAATATGAAAGCAGCAGAATGAAAAAGATGGCCAGCGGGCGCATGGCTTACTGCTGCGCCAAAATTGGTACCGTCAAGTTTTAATCGAGAGTATCGATTACACTCAACTGTTCACCACGGTAAACAGCATGTTCAATCTGGGCAATTTCAGCGCCCTTTGCCAGGGCCTGTTTTTTAAACTCGAAAAGCTTTTCTTCGTTCTGCTCAGCGGCATACATTGAAATCATAATCAATTCGTAGGTGAA
>CAZHLC010000337.1:0-5359 GCA_964532545.1 uncultured Leptospiraceae bacterium
CTGATAGATCTGTGGTGACATCTGCCCAGCGAAAAGTGATGGGCAGGCTGCCTATAAAGGCCCCGAAATCAGGTTCGCGAACAACGGGGGTCTTCGCAGTTGAATCTTCGTTTATAATAAAACTTGCCTGCCCTGTATTGGTTGCTGTGTCTTGAACATAAACATGTATGTTGTTCGCCCCCTCATCAACCATGGTGTTGGTGATGGTTTCTGAGTGAATACTGCCAGCAGGCCCATAAGCCCCCGTGAAGAGCTGAGTTCCTGTACTTAACCCGGTACCACCCTTTTCAATGTAAAAAGTACCTGCCTGATTTGCGCTAAATTGAACTGCAACCGTTGTCACCCCAGTAGCAAGCGAAACAAGAGCAGTCGGCGGATTGGGCTGAACAAGAGTCACCGTCGGAGGAACAAAATCGAAAGTATAGCTCTCATTACGAATAGGTTCTGCATTGCCCGCAAAGTCTACCGCAAAGTATTTGAACGTTGTGTCTAAATTGAGGTTTATAGGGGCAGTGTATTGAGCCGATGTTTCATCTGGGTCAGAGCCATCAGTTGTATAGTATAGACGACTATACTCATTTGTAGAAAGTGTTATAGTCTGGGCAGTGTTGAAAATTCCGCCGGGTACGTCGACAAGGGTGAGGGGATAACTGTCATCACGCAATAGTTCAACGCGGGCAAAACCTTCGGTTGGCTGCCCTTCATTAAGGGTGATGAATAGATTGTTAAAGCCCCCTGCCAGATTAGAGCCAGAGACATTAGCAGTACTTAACCCACCAGCATAACCGCCCTCAAACAGAACCGAATTCTGGGTGCTGCCTTTTTCACCAATTCCTGTTTCGATCTTAACTGCACCAGTAGTATCAGATGACCAGCTTACGGCACTTGTAATCGAGCTCTTCAGCAGAAATGAAAGCTGGCCTGTAAAATAGGTTTCGATATCTGAGATACTTACTGTGGCAGCACCGATTTCAAAATCGTAAGTTAAAGAACGTGTTTGCGACACATTATTGAGTACATCAACAGCATAGAAATTAATAACAGTATCAGAATTTAACAGAATAGGCGCTGAGTAAACACTGCTTGCGGCATTCGGTTCTGAACCATCGGTGGTATAGAATATGGTCGAAGGTTCATTAGCCAACAGAATAACGTTTATCGGCTGGCCAAACCTGCCCCCCGCTGGTAAAGCCGTAATTTCAGGAGGTATGAAATCGACAGGCTGAAAGGTTCCCCCGAAGCTGCCCTGCCCTGCCGCACAATTGGCCTGCTGCGCACAGAAGAGATCAACCGCCTGACTGGTTTCACTACTCTGTTTTACACCGGTGCACAGAGTACAAAGTAGAACTAAGGTGATTACGTAGACTTTCTTCATCGAGAATTAACTTCTATCTTACCCCGTTGCATGTTATAGAACCAACCGCCCGACGAATCGCGATCAAAAGTTATTCGATTTGAATTGCTAGATGCCTCAGGTGGAATTTTTCCCAGAACAGATTTCAACTCATCTCTGGTTTGTGGAAAGCGCCGCTTCTGTTTATAGAAACGGTTTATCTTCAGCTGCATGAGAAAGGCCACCTTTTTCGCCTGATTAAGCTGCTCAATGCTTTGCGGGCTGCCAATGGCTCGCCGACTCTGCACTTCATTTTCGAGGCTGGATATTTTGCTGTGCTGAACACGGCCTTTAGAAGATAGAGTACGCACTTTCTGTTTCAAGCTGGCAAGACCTATAGAGTCATGCTCAGGCTTTTTCGCAGCCAGCTGATCAATTTTCTGCTCTAGTTTATTCTGCACAACTAATAGATAGCCTATGGCAGCTGAATTTATTAGAAGTGCTGAAACAATAAATACCTGTAGCTTTATTCTCATGATGTAAAGTCAATAACCTGAACGGTTCCACTATTGGCGTTGTATTTCAGTATACCTTTCGTTAAGTCTGGCAATTCACTGCCATTCTTGATACGGTAATATTCTTTGATATCTTTCAAACTATCAGGATAAGAACCGGTCGATTGAAAGATTTCGAGCACAAGTTTATTCAAGTTCGTAAGAAGCTGTTCATCTTCGATGGGCAAATGAAATAAAACGGCATGTCGAATTAATGCCCTTTTTATAGATATCTGGCCCGCTGGCTTTGCCACAAGAACACGTTCGGCATCGCCATCTATGATGCGCCCCTTGACAACGGTACCATCAACAAGCAAGAGCTCGTCACGATAGTTTAATTCAGCATCAGTTTTTTTTACGATTGAAACCCTGCCTGAAGCAGCATCATAGGCAAAGACCCCACCTGCGGCCTCAGGTATATCTTTAAGCCCGTATTCTGCAAGACAGGGCTTAAGCTGATCAAGGTTTTGAGGTAGCTTTTCATAACGTGTATCAAACTCTTTTATACAGTCTTGCAAAACTTTCAATACTTCAGAATTGATACTCTCGTTTATCGACCGGGTCTTCTTTTCGTTTTTTGCCAGCCTTTGGCTTATTAGACCACGATTGTATTTAATAACTGCACCGACAAGATGCTCGCGCTCAATAGAACTAGAACTTAAACCCAGTGAATAATTCAACTGAAAATCATAAACCCGATGATAATTATAGTTAATTGCTAAACCAGCATTGAGGTCATTTCTGGTTGCCCCGACAAAATAACCAAGACGAGTGCTCAAAAGTGAAAAAATTCTATATTCAACCCCGAAGCCAAACCCATTCTCAATTTGACGAACCCAGTTTGTCGATGCCAGAAAACTTATTTCATGCCTTCGAGTAGCCAATACCTCATAGGCAAGACCTAGATTAGCACCCCAGGGTTGTGCAGCTGAAACAGACCCGTACGAAATATTGGGCCCTATGTTCAATAAAGAACCACCAATAGAAACATTATAATTCTTATTATTCGGTAAAACCTGAAGTATCTTGATTTTTCTTCGATGTACAATACCACCATCAAGAGCAGCGGTGACGGCGGTAGCTTCGAACAATTCGGTATAAAAAATTCTGATACCTGCACCAAACTCGTAAGTTCCGCCAAGTACAGGGTTATTAATCTGAAACCTGTCACCGACAATGCCTGAGAAAAAAAAGTCAAATGATGAACCCGTTGCAACACTTTCTCCGAAATCATTGATCTCTTCGATAGCTACGGGGTGAGAGAAAGCACTACTGGCTGCGAAGTTATAGCCCCAGCCCTGAAAAGCATATGATACAAAAGACGTATTAGCACCCAGAGAGCCCAACTTTTGAAATAAGTAGCCGCTCATATAGTAGTTAGAGTTAACAGCTGCCGGATTTACCGAAAGCATTGATAAATCATTGGCTAGAGCCACTGACGTTTTACCCAGTGAATGATTTGATACACTGAAGTCTTCAGCTGTGAACAACTCTGCCACGGCAGCAGCCGAAACAGGGCATTGAAATAGCAATAGAAAAAGCAGAGCCCGCACTGGGCCCATTTTTACCTCCCCAAGTTCTTCAGAATAAAGAACCTTCCCACTGCATAACAAAGCTCGAATGTGCTGAGTCAAATATATTACTGAAAGTTTTAATAAATAAATTATGTCACATCATATGCGATAACACAGAACTCAAACCCCTTTACCTCTCTTCTCACAATTCAAATATTTCCCCATGAGTGACCCCAAGAAAGCCCTGATCTATTCTGAAGAAACTGAAGATGTGAGCGCCGGCGAACCCCGCCTGGCTGATATAAAAGAAGAACTCACAACCATCAAAGAGCAGATTGAAGAGAAGGTTGAGCAGGCCGACAAGGTCGGCTTACAAGATTTGGCTGAACTGGCAGATAGCCATGGCAATCATATAGAATTACTACAGTCATCGATTAACAAAATAAAGAAGAAACTAGATGATTTTCTGGCCACCACAGAAGAAGAGCTGGCCAGCAAATGGCAGAACCAGATGCAACTGCACGAGCAGCGCTTTGACTTAATGCAGAGCTCAATTGATAAACTGAAAAAAGCGGTGCGTGAAGCTGCGCAGAAACCCGTGGTGCAAGATGCTGTTCGTATCGAAGACAATGTAGCCCCGGTAGCCCCTGTTAAAGTACGAAGTGGGGGACAGCGGTTTTATATTGGCAGGCTGGCATAAGTACCCTACACCGCTGGCTGTTTAACTAGTCTTCTTCTTCAGGCCCATCAATTCTCTCGAATATTTGCCGACCTGTATAACCCAGCTCTTTAAACCATTTTGCCTGCAGCCGGTTTGTTTCTCGGCTGTAAGCATCCATAGCCATTAGGTGTTGTCTCAGCTGCTGGTTACCCTCTTTGATAAACTGATCGGTCGACCGTAATTGCAGATAGGTGGCTACGCCCAGGTAAACCAAAACCGGCAAGGTCGCCAATAGGGTTATAATAATTGAATTCTGCATTTGCTCTTCCTCTAACTGTTAAGTTATAATGGTAATACCCCTTTTGGTGAAAAATTTCCCAGTTTTTCTGATTTTTTTCAAATAGCGGTAATAAAGTCGGCGGGGTATTGTGTGATTACAAGGCGTGTTGTGTTGGGGGATCTTTGGCTGCCTGGCAGTTTTGCCGTCTGGCCGTCTAGCTGCCCTGCCGCTAGCCATTCACCCTGTTTAAAATTCGCTTTGCCTAACAATGCCCTCTTTTTCTTTTGCTTAAAGGTAAATGACCGCGAAGAAGCTCATAGAACTCTCACATGGCGCAAGCGGCGGCGATGAGAAAAGCTTTGATGATCAAATCGTTGCATTCTACGAGCAATATCATAAAGCTCTATTCTATTTCATTTATGGCTATGTGCACAACGAGACCGAGGCCACTGACCTGTTGCAAGAGGTTTTTTGCTCGGCCATTGATCATATGCGGCGCACTGGGCGAGTGCCCGCTGAATTAAGGGGCTGGCTATTTCGCATTGCCCGCAATCGATGTTTAAATTTTAAGGCACATTCTTCAGTTATCAATAAGAACTTTCAAAGCTTGAAGCAGAAGTATGCCCACTCAACTGAATTTGAAGGCAGGTTGTTAAATGATTTGCTGGCACAAGACATTTTAGCGTATATTCAAGATAACTTTGCTGACCGTGAGTATGAAATCTTCAAGTTGAGACTGCTACATGAACTTACTTTGCAAGAGATCAAGGTCATTACTGGTCTATCTCATGCCACGATTTCTCGCATTTCAGAAACGGTTATAACAAAAATTAAGGCAAAGTTCGGTGAGAAGGGCGATCATCTAAAGAGAATCTCGCAATGAATAAAAACGAAAAAAATATCGAGCGCTTGAAACAACTTAGTGACCTGGCCGCTGGCGAGGCCTATGAAAAGTCTGGCCTCGGCCAGAAAAGCCGTGAAGAAATACTCAGCTTCATGACAGCCAAAGACAAGGTT
>CAZHLC010000338.1:0-5351 GCA_964532545.1 uncultured Leptospiraceae bacterium
AGCTGGCCCACAAAGCCTCGCGCGAGGGCATGATCGCTGCTGAAGTAGCGGCTGGCCATGAGATCACCCCCCTTGATCACGATAATGTTCCCAGCTGTACCTATACCTCACCCCAGGTCGCCTCAATCGGCTTCACTGAAGCACAGCTGAAAGAACAGAATCGGGCATTCAAAACCGGAGCCTTTCCGTTTTCGGCCCTGGGCCGGGCCCTGGCAGCTGGCGAACAGAAGGGTTTCAGCAAGGTTTACTTTGATGAAAAAACCGGCGAGATTCTGGGTGCCCATCTGGTGGGCCACGAAGTCACAGAATTAATCGGCGCCATCGCCTTGGCACGCTCTGGCGAGCTCACGACCAATGAGTTTTTACAGACGGTATTTCCCCACCCTACCATCTCTGAAAGCCTGCACGAAGCTTTCGGTCAAGGTCTCTGCGAGAGCCCTAATATTTAAGAAGGCTGTGCAAACGGCCTTCGAACATTGCACCGAAACCGAAAAACTCAGAGGCAGGCCCACGGGCCGCTTTAGCAGCATTTTCGTCAGAAAATGCGAGGCCGATGTGTTTTTCGGGAATACTTTCGGTGCAATGCTAGCCTAGCGCTGAAACCGCAAAATCTGAGGCAGGCGCCATCGTGACTGCTAAGCAGCATTTTCGCAAGAACCGTCGGGCGGTGCTCAACGAGCAGCGCGCCGAAGAATTTTGCGGGTATACTTTCAGCGCTAGTGTACGCATTTCACCGAAAAGAATCAAACTTCAGAGTTTTCAGTTTCTTGCGGCTTTTTAGATAACTCCGAACAGGCTAACTATTCGCTATTACGAATCTCAGTCAGGTACTTCTTGGCAGCCTCTTGTTCGGCCCGCTTGCGGCTTGAGCCGGTTGCAGTGGCCAGCTTCTTGCCCTTTAAAAAAAGGCCAACCTCATATTCTTTGCGATGATCTGGGCCCCGTGATGCCAGCACCTGGTATTCGGGTCGGGTCTTAGTAGCCTGTACAAAGTGCTCTTGCAACTGCGATTTATAGTCAACGCTGTCTTCACTGACCCGGCCCTCTTCGATGTAGGCCTTCCATAAACGTAGAATCTGTGTCTCAGTGTTTTCGTATCCGCTTGAAAGAAACAGAGCACCAATAACTGCTTCAACTGCATTGGCGATGTTTGAGCGGCGGGTGGCACCACCGGTGGCCAGCTCGCCCTTACCCATGAGCAGGTAAGAACCAATCTCAAGTTTGTTACCAACTTCAGCAAGCGTGGCCTCACAGACCGCCTGGGCTTTTTTCTTTGTCAGGTTACCCTCATTCTCACGGGGAAAAGTTGTAAACAGAGCATTAGCAACAACCATACCCAGAACGGTATCACCAAGAAATTCAAGGCGTTCATTATATAATTCAGGGTGGCTATCTGTTGAACTCTTGGCTTTCAGCTCGTTGGCATAACTCTTATGGGTAAGAGCCCGGTCTAATAATTCAAGATCGACCCGGCCCAGGGCCTGTTCGTCTGCAAATTTCTGTAATGCCTGCTGTCTTTTATCGTTCATAAGATATAAAAAAAGGGCTGACCCAAAAACTCGAGCCAGCCCCCATCATTGTCAGTGGGCCCGAAGGCCGAAACAATCAAGAGTGTTCTTCGATATATTTCTTAACGTCACCAACAGTCTGAATTTTTTCAGCATCTTCATCAGGAATCTCAATGCCGAACTCTTCTTCAAGAGCCATTACAAGCTCTACAGTATCAAGAGAGTCTGCACCAAGATCATCAATAAAGTGTGATTCATCAGTGATTTCGCCTTCGTCAACACCAAGTTGCTCAGCGATAATTTTTTTTACTTTCTCAAAAGTATCTGACATATTGTTCTCCTTTGAGTTGAATAGGGTTGCCTGTATTTATTAATTAAATAAATATTAGGCCTCTTATCAGGCAATACCCCCGTTTACGTCAAGGCACTGGGCCGTAACATAGCTTGAAAGATCAGACGCCAGAAACAGAGCAGCCTTGGCAATATCATCAGGCTGGCCAGTACGCTTCATGGGTATCTGCTTAATCATT
The DNA here is from genome assembly GCA_964532545.1 of uncultured Leptospiraceae bacterium. Taxonomy (GTDB): domain Bacteria; phylum Spirochaetota; class Leptospiria; order Turneriellales; family CAZHLC01; genus CAZHLC01. The sequence continues at coordinate 2,039 of CAZHLC010000338.1, forward strand.
TCATCACGAATTTTATCAGGAATCGCGTCAGTCAAGCGGGTTTCAACAAAACCAGGGGCGATAGCGTTTACTCTGATACCATAACCGGCGATTTCTTTTGCCAGAGCAGCGGTAAAACCGACAACAGCGGCCTTAGAGGCTGAATAATTGGTTTGGCCGGGGCTACCATGACGGGCCACCGAAGAAAGATTAATAATTGAGCCTTTGCGGGCTTTTCTCATAACATTGGCAGCTGCCTGTGCACAGTAAAAAGTGCCGGCAACATTGATTTTCAGAATGATATCAAGGTCTTGGGGTTTCATACGCAGAAAAAGACCATCTTTAGTGATGCCTGCGTTGTTGATCAGGGTGTCGACTTTGCCCCATTTTTCAGCAACAGCCTTGAACATTTCATCTACTTTTTCTTTGTCTGTGACATCGCAGACAAAGCTCATTGCTTCAACGCCCTTGGCGGCGACTTCTTTTTCGGCTTCTTTGGCTACATCACCGTCAATATCGTGTACTACGACTTTGGCGCCATGTTCAGCGAATAAATTGGCCATACCGCGGCCGATACCACGCCCTGAACCGGTAATGATGACAACAGAGTCTTTTATATCTTCAAAATTATATGCCATTTTGGTTTCTCCTTTAGTTTTACGCCTATAGAATCAAATCAGACAATTCTGTCTGTTATAATGACACAATATAAAAAAAGGTCAGTGCGTCATTATATATTTGTGAAATCTAAGGGGATTATTTTACGCCACTGCGCACGAAGACTTTTTTGTATTCTTTATACTCATCAGTTTCAACGTAAATGTAATAAACTCCGAATTTAACCTTTGTGCCCTTATCAGTATCACCAAACCAGCGCACCTGATTCACTGAGGCCGAATAAGTTTTCTCACCAAAATCTTTTATCATCTCACCAGCTATGGTAAAGACGCGAATACGGGCCTTTTGACCGCTGGTCTTTTTAAAAAGAATCAGGGCAAATTCACCATTATTAAAATCAGGGTAATTGTTTCGAACTTCCATACTTTGGTCAAGCCCCTGGGCGGTATTCACCTCAGAAGTTATAGGAAAGCCATTCTGCGATGTGCCGGTACCTGCAAGGCCTGTGATTTGAACCGAGATCTTGACATTCGAAGGCGCAGAGGGATTTATATCAGCGACCACATAGTATTTCTTCGAGCCAAAAGCCGCAACCACATCGGTGAAACCCGAGAATGACCCAGACAGAGCTGTTTCTGCACCGCCCAGCTGGGTGCCATTGCCCGGCTCTGAACCATCATCTAATACCAGGTAGAGATTATCTATTACAGCCTGAGCGCTATCGACCGTTATCGTGTAATTCACCTGGGTTATATCAACGGTTGTGTTGGTTGGGGTAACGTTATTAAAGGTAAAATAAGCCAGGGGCGTCTTCACGCTGTTAGGGGTTGGCGGTATATCAATCTCGCCGGCCGAAGCCCCGTCAATCAGACCGCGCCCAAACTGCAGTATATCACCGGTGCTGGCGGCGGTAGTGTCAGGGTTACCATCGCTGGTATCGAAAGTGCCAATATCGGTATCGACCAGCGTTAGGTCAAAACGTAACCGGTAGGGGTTAAGCGGGTCATCATAATAAGGCGAAACTGGTGCATTGATCTTGGTGGTCAGAAACAGGGTTGTGCTGCCACCAGCGGGTATGCTGATATTAGCGCCATTAAATGTCAGAGTGGCGCCATTGCCCATTGTCTGAGTATTCCAGATTGCGGTATCTGTGGGGTCATACGAACCATTCGAGTTGGTATCTTGATATACAATGGTTTCATTGGCGACCGCCACGGTACTTTCATCATAGGGGGCTACTGGTGAGTCAGAATCGACAGTCACCCAGCGCATTTCTTGCACGAAGGCGTTGCTGGTACCTGACGTTTCAGTAAGAGTTACCTTATAAACAGTTCGTACAGCGTCAGGGGCCTGCACAATCAGCCTTGCCTCACCAGTAGTCAGAGCGTTTTTGGTAACAACAACATTAGCCTTGCTGATTGTGAGTGTGCGCCCCGCAGCCGAAGAGGCACCAAGGCTGGCCCCAGCAGTGCCAGCTGCCCCACTGCCGGTCAAACCGGTGGCACCATCAACCTGGGTGATAAAAGTTCTACCACCCACCGGGTTGCTTATATTGATCTGCGGTGTTACCGTCACAAAGAAACGGTTGGTGCTGCCATTTTGCGGTACAGTTAACCCCAGGCCCGACACATTGAAGTTTACATTGGCATCGTCAGAGCCAGCCGTCTGGCTGTTAACCGGGCCACCATCATCAGTATAGTCAAGGTTATCGTTGGCATCGTAGTAAATACGAAAACCCCCCGCAGCCACATCTGTATTCTCGTTAGCGGTGCCACTGTTGGCTATGATAATGTTTGAAAGGTTCACCCCTTCAAGATTACTGGTTTCAGTGAGCCTGAAAGACATGAGTGCTTTTTCTGTAGCGTGAACCGCAAGAGCGTCTGCATTATCAGGCGCTGGATAGTTGGCGGTGTCAACCGGTGTTAGACTGCCCTTTGAAGTGGTAACAGTATTTGAGGCAGCCGAGCCAGAGCCGGTTATGCCTGAGACCTTCTGGGTTGTTTCACCGGTAACCCTGAATGAAGTCAGGCTAAGCGAAAAGCTCTGCCCGGTAGCCGCAGCATTATTTGCGAAATTGTATACCACAAGAAAACTCTTCGAGCTTGATAGCGTAATACTCTCAGCCAGCCCATTAACTGTAATGGTGCCATTATCAGCACCATATGATGGCGTACCACTATAGCGTACTGTATCACCAGCATCTTTGTAGCCGTTGGCATTTGCATCATTAAAAGGGCCAAGGTCTCCATCGAGAACACCATTATTATTATCTACATATAGCTGCAGTGAGGTTATGTGAGTCTGGTCATTGCCCGTTCCAGCTGCGGTAAAAACCACCTCATTTAAAGAAACATTCTCGCGACCAGTAGTCTCTGAGATGGTGAACTGAAATGAGGCTACACCTGTAGCATTGATGCGCACAGTAGCTGCAGCCGGGTTCTGGGCGCCGGTAGAGGCCTGGGCTGCCCCGGTTCTCACCGTAAGAACACTCGATGAGGCTGAGCTGGCTGCATTGCTGGCTACCGTTGAAGCCCCCTGCTGCCCCTGGGCACTTACAAAGCTGGCTGAAAAGGTTTCGCCATCGTCGGCCACTGCGGGGTTTTGAAAATAATAGGCCACCCAGACAAAAATCGAACCATTATCAGGAACCTGACGGTTGGCGCCAGCCCCACTGGTATCAATAATCACCTGCTGATTATCAAGGGTGAAAGTATTC
>CAZHLC010000339.1:0-5336 GCA_964532545.1 uncultured Leptospiraceae bacterium
CCGGCGCTGACTTTCTTGGTATGAGCATGGGCGCCACCCTGTTCGCTGAAGCCCCGCTATATCGCTGGGTGCATGTAGGCCTTGAGGCCCAGGCCGCCCAGTATGGCATCTCTACCTTTTCAACCAGCGGCAAAGACAGCGCCGGTGACACCTTCACCCTGAATTTTGAAAACAACAGCTCTGTGGCTACTCTCGGTTTTTTTCTTTTTGCAAAAGCTTATTATCCCATCTACCCAGAACTCAATGTCGGCGGCGGCCTGATTTTCGGCACACGCAGCCTTTCAAACGCCAGCTTCAGCCTCGGCCAGTCAATAGTCTACGGGTTGGCAGCTGATAGCTGGTACGAACTTTTTAAAAACATTGAAGTGGGCCTCGGGGCCGCCTATACCCTCTCATCAATCAGCAGCCTCACCCAAGATAACCGCACCATCACCTTCGATGAGGCCCCCTCAGGGGCCAATCTACAGCTTCACCTGCAGGCGCGTTATGGCTTGAGTTTTTAAGAGTTGAGAAATTCTTCGGCTGAAATATCAACCTGCTTCAAGATTGCGCGCAGCGTGCCCTCTGGCATATCACCAGAATGATTCGGAATTGTGGTATAGAGATCTTTTTCTGCATGGTACCAAATCTCATGGCTGCCTGCAGCTTGTCGATCAAAGGTGAGACCAAGACGTTTTAGTTTTCGAATGATTTGACGGTATTTAAAACCAGCGAGTCGCCCCATTAACTACCGATGACCAATGAGTAATCAAACTTTTCTTCTATTAAAGTCAGTTTTAGTTCTTCGCCGCTTTCTTTCTTAGCTTCAATTAGTTTTCTTGCAACGTCGCGGGCAATTTCTAGAGTTTCATTGACTGTTCTACCCTGGGCCACGAGACCATTAAGATCTCGTGAGGTGGCCAAATAAACCCCCTCGGGAAGTTTCTCGATTTGAATGTTGAGAATTTTCTCCATAGTCTAATATTACCTTACCTGAGCTTAAAGGTCAATAAAATAATGAAAAGAATGGGCTGTGAGGTTGCTTTGCAATCTTTACGAGGCGGGGCTTTTAGCCCTGGTGAAAATAAATCTTTGCTGTTCTAATCTATCAAAGAAGCAAACATTCGCGGGCGGCTGCGGGTGCCGCAACTTCTGCGAAGTTGCTTTCCCTATCAGCATTGCCGAAGGCAATGTGACGCTGTTCGATGAAACAACCATAAAATTCTGTTCACCTGAAGCATCGAGAAAGTAATTTTTCGCTGACGAAAAGAAAAGGCTGAGCTTGCTTCGCAACCTCTACGCGGCCGGGCTTCGCCCTGCTTTTCTTTTCTTTGCTTATGCGCTCGTATGATCGATTTTATGAACAGAATTTCTACTGATTTTCTGAAAGAAAATCAGTAGAATGCCCTTAGCGAACCTACAATACGCTCAACATTCATCTTGGTCAGGTAGGGGTATAGTGGTATAAGCAGGCCACGTTGGTAGACTCGTTCAGCGTTGGGAAAGTCTGTAGCCGGTAGACCCATAAGGTTGTGCAGAGGGCCGAACTGGCTGGTGCGGCGAACTTCAATGCGCAGTGATTTGAAGTAGCTCATGCCGTGTTCGATGGGTGTTTCCATAATTATGGGAAAAGACCCAAAGGCATCTTCGCCGGCGTGGCGAAAGAATGAATGCAGTTTGCTGTCAGACACGGCTTCAAGATAGCGGTGGCCCAGCTTTTTGCGGCGTTCGAGAATCTGAGCCAGATTGCCCAGCTGCTCAATGCCCATGGCTGCCTGGTAGTCAGTGATTGAATAATCGTAGCGCAGGCGATATGGCCTGTTGCTACCACCGTGCATTCGTAAGTCTTTCATCTGGGCAGCCAGGTTACGTGAATCGGTTAACAAAACCGCACCTTTACCAGTAGTCATCATCATCTCGGCATGCAGGCCGATCACTGCAATGTCGGCATCGGTACCAATGTAGCGGCCCAGATATTCTGAGCCTGCAATGTATGAAAGATCTTCGATTATTTTCACATCTTTGACGGCATCAGTTCGCTGGGCCTTAGCCTCATCGGTTTGCAACCATTCGCGCACCGGCTCGTAATCATGAAAAGCCCCGTAGGGGTAGCTGATTACGATCGCGGCAGTTTTACCGTTTACTTTGGCCTGAATTTCTTCATGCGCCGGATGAAAACTTTTTCGGTCAATATCAACTAAAACCGGGGTCGCCCCTACCTGCCCTACGGCATCGAGAGCCGCCACCGGGGCATTGGCTGCCATAATGACCTCATCGCCCTCAACCAGCTCAAGGCTCATTAGAGCCAAATGGTAGGCTGAGGTGAGAGAGGGGGCCGATAATGCCTTACGAAATTCAAAGGCATTGGCGAATTCTTTTTCCATATGTACGGCCACACGGCCATATGAGATCTCATCTTGAACCATACACTCGAGCACTGACTTAAGCTCATTTTTGCTCAAAGTGGGTTTATGAAAGGGAATGCCCTGGCTTTTTTTCTGTTTACCGCTTTCTTTTATATCTTGAAAGCTTACCGCGGGCTGGCCAACAAGTTCAGCTGAGTAAGAATCTGCTTCCATATTATGTCCCATCTACAATGTGACATAACTTTGACAAGCACTATATACACCCCACCCCCACCCCCAGCCCCACACAGTGGGGAGGGGTTTACTGAAAAACACTGATTTGCCAGTGAGCCGCCGCTGAGCAAGCTCTGCTTTTCTCAACGATGCAATATTTCCCGGTGAAGCCCCCTCCCCACCCGTGGGGAGGGGGCTGGGGGTGGGGTAACAATTTGACCGGCCATCTCTGGTTTACACTTTGCCTATCATGCCAAAACGCGAAGATTTAAAGAAAATAATGATTATCGGCTCTGGGCCAATTGTAATCGGCCAGGCCTGTGAGTTTGACTACTCAGGTACGCAGGCAGTTAAAGCCCTGCGCGAAGAAGGCATTGAAGTTGTTCTTATAAATTCTAACCCCGCAACCATCATGACTGACCCAGATCTGGCCGATCGGGTCTACGTCGAACCCATTTCGCTACCTTATCTCACCAGGGTGATTGAGATTGAAAAACCCGATGCCCTGCTGCCCACCGTCGGTGGCCAGACAGCCCTCAATGCCGCCCTGCTGCTTGAGAAAGAAGGCATACTGAAAAAACATGGGGTCGAGCTGATCGGGGCCAAGGCCGAGGCCATTGACAAGGCCGAAGATCGCCAACTGTTTAAAGAAGCAATGGCGAACATAGGGGCCAAGGTGGCCGCCTCGGGTGTGGCCCATAACCTTGACGAAGCACATGAGCTGCTTGAAAAGATTGGCCTACCAATTATTTTACGCCCTTCATTTACCCTGGGCGGTGCCGGTGGCGGCGTGTGCAATACCAAAGAAGAATTTGATACCATGGTACAAAAGGCTATTGATGAGAGCCCCACAAACCAGGTTCTTATCGAAGAATCAATTCTCGGCTGGAAAGAATACGAGCTCGAAGTAATGCGCGACCTGGCAGACAATGTGGTCATCATCTGCAGCATTGAAAACATCGATGCCATGGGCATTCATACCGGTGATTCAATCACCGTGGCCCCCCAGCAGACGCTGACCGATCGTGAATACCAGAACATGCGCAACATTGGTATCGACATCATCAGAGAAATCGGGGTAGAAACCGGCGGTTCAAACATTCAATTTGCGGTTAACCCCAAAAACGGCGACATCATTGTAATCGAGATGAATCCCCGGGTAAGCCGCTCATCGGCACTGGCCAGCAAGGCGACGGGCTTTCCTATAGCGCGCATTGCGGCCAAGCTATCAATTGGCTACACTCTTGATGAAATTCCCAATGATATCACCAAGAAAACCCCGGCCTCTTTTGAGCCCTCAATTGACTACATAGTTACCAAGGCACCCAGGTTTACCTTTGAAAAATTTCCTGAGTCGCCCCGCCTGCTCGATACCCAGATGCGCTCGGTTGGTGAGGCCATGGCTATTGGGCGCACCTTTGCCGAATCATTTCAAAAAGCCCTGCGCTCGCTTGAAACCGGCCGTTATGGCTGGGGCACCGATGGCAATATACAGATACCTCTTCTGGTGAGAAAGGCCAAAAACGAGAACAGGCTCGACAAGCTCTTCAGTGAAACCCTCGTTAACCCCAATGATGAACGCATTTTCTATGTGCGCGAAGCTCTGGTTCATGGCCAGAGCGTTGAACAAGTCTACGAAACAAGCAAAATTGACCCCTGGTTTCTGCACCAGCTGCATCAATTGATTGTCTTTGAAAAAGAATTCGTGAAAGTATGCCAGGGTGACCCCGGGGCATTTAACGCCCAGCAGATTGATATGATGAACCTGGCCAAACAGAACGGCTACAGCGATCGCCAGTTGAGCGTGCTGCTCAATCAAGAGAGCTATGGCCAGCTGTTTGACAGACTGGTTGACGCAGAGCCTGGCTCTCAGCCCTACTTCGATCTACTCAGTGAAATTAATCAACTGGTAGTAGCTGGGGCCCGCTCAGTCAGACAATTCAGAGAAAAGCAGGGTATGAACAAAGTTTACAAACGTGTTGATACCTGTGCAGCCGAGTTCGAATCGTTTACCCCTTATCTATATTCATCATTTGAACAAGAATGTGAGGCTGACACCAGCGAAAAAGAGAAGGTTATTATTCTAGGCGGCGGCCCCAACCGTATTGGCCAGGGCATCGAGTTTGACTATTGCTGCTGCCACGCCTCGTTTGCCCTGCAAGATCTGGGTTATGAAAGTATCATGGTGAACTCAAACCCCGAAACTGTGTCAACTGATTATGATACATCAGACCGCCTCTACTTTGAACCCCTGGTGGCCGAAGACATTATCAGCATCTATAATCGCGAGAAGCAGAACGGTAACCTGAGAGGTGTCATATTACAATTCGGCGGTCAAACACCATTGCGCCTGGCCAATACTCTGAAGAATGTTGGCGTAGAAATTCTGGGCACCTCGCCTGAAAACATCGACCGGGCCGAAGACCGTGACCAGTTTACCCAGATGATAAAGAAGCTGGGTCTGCGCCAGCCGGCGGGTGATATGGCCTCGAGTTCAGAGATGGCCCAATCGGCCGCAGACAACATTGGCTACCCGGTACTGGTCAGGCCATCTTATGTTCTGGGCGGCCGTGCCATGGCGATTGTGCACGAAAAAGAACAGTTGATTGACTACATGCAGAAATCAACCGAAATCAGCGCCGACCGCCCTGTGCTCATCGACCAGTTCTTACAGAATGCAGTAGAAGTAGATGTTGATGCCCTTTGCGATGGTAAAGACGTCTACGTCGCAGGCATACTTGAGCACATCGAAGAAGCCGGTGTACACTCTGGCGATTC
>CAZHLC010000340.1:0-5336 GCA_964532545.1 uncultured Leptospiraceae bacterium
AGGCATTTTGCGTTCGTTTATTTTTCCGTCGTCGTACATGGCCCGCTTCAGGTATGTTGGAGAGAGCAAAGACATTGCCATCAATGGTTTAACCGACCCACTTACCGGTCTGCCCATAAACACTATTGGTGCCGACATTTTAATCGATAGCTCTGTTTTTGTCGAGCACAGCGGTCACATTTATCAGATGCCCATTATATTCGGCGTCGATTTATTTCGCAAAGAGAACACCCGTCTATACTTAGGCATCGGGGGCGTTATCACCATGGCCAGCTATAAGCGCCGCACCCGGGGTACTCAGGCCGCCACGGTGCAGGCCGACGGGCAGCAGTTTGATATCAGCGGCTCAGAATATATCGATACCACCAATACCGAATCAGTTTTCACTTTCGGTATCACAACAATCATCGGCGGTCAGTATCAGCTGACCTCATTAATGTCTTTGTATTTAGAATTTCGCTGGCTGAAGTCAGGTTCAGCCACCACAATAAGAGGAACAAACATAGAAGCAGGTAAAGAGTACGCCAGCGACACCTTCGCCGCCCAGGCGCTTGACTCGGTTGCACCGGGTTCAACAGCCAAGGCGCTGCAGGTCAGTGAGAACAAGAACGGTGCGCGTACTGCCAACGGCCTCGATGTGGGCTATGCTGCGAGATGGATACTGGGTGTAAGTTATACAATTTAGAAACAGAGAAAACAAACAAGAGGTTTAATATGAAAAAAACACTGATCTTAACCACGTGTATGGCTTTACTTCTGGTTTCAGCGGCCAGCGCCGCTGGGTGGAAGAAAACCATTCAGAAGAAGGGCATCATCGTCTATAAGAAAGACGTGAAAGGCTCGTCTCTGAAAAAGATGAAAGCCACCGTTACCGTCGATGCCCCCATGAGTGAGGTGCTGGCTGTTCTGCTTGATTACAAGAAATACCGCCAGTGGCACCCAAACCTTGTAGGTTTCAAAGAGTTCAACAAGCGTGAAAAAAGCTCAACGATCTACTTTGCTTATTCGCTGCCCTTTCCTGTTAAGAATCGCGATGCCGTGCTTTTGCAGAGGCTGACCATTCAAAAAAACAAGCAGTTGATCGTGCTTGAAATGAAGAGCAAGAAAGATAAGCGCGTGCCTGAAAAAGACGATTTCGTGCGCATACCCCGACTATATGCCAAATGGTCTTTTAAGCCTGCTAAGTCAGGTAAGGGCACAGCCATCACCTTTAACGGCTACGCTGATATGGGTGGCTGGGTACCCAACTGGCTGGTAAACTGGCTGGCAGGCAAGCGCACTCTGCAGAGCGTAGAGAAACTGAGAGAACGGGTAAAACAACGCAAGTTTCATAGAGGCATCGAAAAGAAGTATGCCTTCACCTCAGGCTGGAATTAATAATAAAAAAGGAATTCGATTATGACAGATAAAGATATGATTATCGGATGGTGGATACTTCTTTCATGTATCGCCGTCTTGAACATTGGCCTGCTTACATGGGCCTTCATCAGACTGAAGCAGAAGAAAACAAAATGGTCTGCTGAATTTTTCAGCTATCGCAAACTGCAGTTTATTCTGACTTCAATTTACGTGGCCGGCTGTGCCTTTCGCTCGTTCTTTCCCCGGGGAGACGTTCAGAGAGTAGTGCTCTTTGACTCGTTTATTTCGAGTGTGGCCATCGGCCGAACTGTGGCCACCATTGCCGAGCTTGCCTTTGTGGCACAATGGGCTCTGCTGCTGCGCGAAATGGCCCGCTATACCGGCGATAAACGCCTGAACTGGTTTGCCTGGCCAATTGTTCCCCTTATTGTACTGGCTGAAGTATGTTCCTGGTATGGTGTTCTTACCACCAACTATATTGGCAACACCATCGAAGAATCATTGTGGACTTTAACCGCAGCCATTGCAGTCGCTGGCTTTATTATGGCCCGCCCCCGCTACGAGAAGGCTCAGCAGATGTACTTGAACGCTGCTATCGGGCTGGGGGTAATGTTTGTCATCTATATGGTTACCGTTGATGTGCCTTCATACTTTCGCAGCTATCTGGCTTCAGAAGCCGCAGGCCGGGAATATCTCACCGTTGCTCAGGGCTGGGCAGAGGTAACCAGCAAATATACTCATACATTTGCGATGGAGTATTGGCGCTACGCCATGGTGTGGATGACCGGATACTTCAGCATGGCGGTCTGGGTAAGCATCTTCATGGTAAACGCCCCCGCTATGAACCAGGGGCTCAAGGTAGAAGACGTACCAGCAGGTGCCCAACGGGCTTAAGCATTACTTCAAGCTACCTCGATAAAATTGAAACCGGGTTGAAAGCAACCCGGTTTTTTTGTGGCCTCAGAAAGGTGCAAGATACTCTTTCAAACTCAGGTTTTTCGCTTTCGGAGCGTATCGCGTCTAAGTCAGAAGGTTTACAGGAACGCTTTTTGCGGGGGGCAATGCCAGGTTCTTCATTGCCATCGTAATGGAAGAGCTGGAGTATAAGACGAGCTGGCAATTTGTTCAAGAAGGCTTTGAAGCAAGGTTTCGCTACAAGATCAAAGACGTTGGTAACTGTGTCAGCATTTGTTATGAGGGTGGTGATAGAACCTATAATCCGAAAAAGTGTTTAGCCAGATGTACCCGAAATACTGTCAGCAAGTATGGCAAAGACAGTGTTTCAATGCCGGTTAAATTTCGTTTAGAAAGCTCAGCCGTAAATGGGGTCAATATATCAATAACTGGAAAAGACCCATCTCCAATTACTAAAAGAGAAATATTCTTTTTCCCAATAATGGTAGAGAAACTTAAGCTAAGCTGTGTTTTCAAGGCATCTAGTAAGAAATTCTAAGATTGAAATCATGGTCGAAAAAAAAACGCAAACCGAATTGTCGAACAACTCGGTTTTTAGGCAGTTTATTTCTTTGAAAGAGTCAGCGAGTTCTCGACCTTGTCTAAGAAACTATGGTAGTGGCGGGCAACCAAATGTGTCTGCTCGACGTGACAAACGTGACCGCAATTATCAAGAATCACAAGTTTGCTGCCTGCAATGCCCCGGTGAAAGATCTTCGCCCCAGATACATGTAGCACCTGGTCGTGCTGCCCCCAGAGAACAAGGGTGGGCACCTTAACCTGGTGCATGTAGGGCTCAAAAGATTGCTGGGGGGCAGCCTTTAGCTGGGTGAGCATATAATTCAAAAAGGGTCGCCCTGCCTTTGACTGGGCGGCAAGATAGTCTGCAAAATGGCCCGGTACCCAGGGCGGGTCAACAAACATCATACCGAGCATTCTGTAGTATTCTTCACGGTTCTTCACGGCAAATGCATTGTATCCATGGGTCTTTTTAAATATCTGCGAAGTGCTGGGTTTGGCCGAAGCAGCCCCCGGGGGGGCAAAAAGACCGAGGCTAAGAACTTGCTCGGGAATGAGCAGGTAAACGGCGGCTGAGGTCAGGGCACCGAAAGAGTTACCGACGAAATGGGCACGGCTTATCTTTTTCTTCTTAAGAAATCGGGCAATGCTTCGTCGCTGGCTTTCTATAGTGTAATCAGCGCCTCTTATCTTTGAACTCTTACCGAAACCCGGCAGGTCAAGTATAAGCACCCGGTGATTCTCTGAAAATTGGTTGCCAAACTTAAGAAAGTTATTTTTGTTCGAGCCAAAGCTATGCAACATAACGATGGGCTGACCTTTTTTGTTTTCGCTACCGTTTTCAAGGTAGCTGATGTAATGATCGCCTACCTGCAGGCTCTTTTCAGTGAAGTCTGACTGCCAGTGGTAGTAGCTTTTTCTGATTGCAAGAAACTTTTCCGGTGAAAAAGCAAATATTGTTCCGAAAAAAAGCCCAAAAAGCAGTAAAAAACACCCTGCAACTCTGATTGACGGCCATGTAAGCGCTTTCAACAGCAGCCTGGCCGAAAACATCAGGCGGCCACCTCAATAGCCTGACAGCGATACTGGCGGGGTGTGACCCCGGCATGATCGCGAAATATGGCATTGAACATTGATGGTGTACTGAAGCCAACCCGGTAGCCAATTGAAAAAACCGCTGTTTCAGCTTCTTCTAAAAGCAGCTTCTTGGCTTCTTCAATGCGAAACTCATTAACGTATTGGTTGAACCTTTTTCGAAAATGTTGATTGAGCAATTCAGACAACTGGTGAGTCGAGATATTCATCAATCTGGCCACTTGTTTGACGCTGATATCAGGGTTGGTATAAACTTTTTCATCTCGCATCAGCTGGGCGACTCTCTTTTTTAAATTCGCAACGTTCTGGTTTTTCAGGTAGGTGTAGGTTCTCTTTTGAAATCTCTCTACTTTTGTTTGAAACACACCAGGCTTGAGTTGGCCGAAAAGAAACCAACCTAACAAAATCACGGCTGAAAAAACACTGGCGGCTTTCAGCAGCAATAAGCTTGTAAGCAATATACCAAGGCTGAACAGGGTTGTCATTGCTGCAAAGCCAGCGATTACTACTGCTAACGAAATTGATGTGGCAGTTTCATTTCTCGTCAACTTGCGCGATTGGTAGACATCGACCATAATGAGCGCGAGATAAGCAAGGCAATAGATTAAAGGGCCAAAGTTTGTGAGAGCGAGCTCTGCATTATTGCCGAAATTGCTGTATATCGCCGCGATCATTTCTTTTTTAAAAGCAACCTCTGCAAAGAAGATCGGTGCGGTTAAAGCCACCCCAACTACTGCAGGTAGAAAATGGCATAATCGCCAGAGGCTAAGTTTCTTTGTCTTCTTGATATAGAGTGTGGTAAAAAGATAGAATGCCGGCACCATAATCAGCCCTGCAACAACATCAAGGCTGAGAATGGCCGGGTAAGCCTCAAGGTTGCCAGATATCAGAATTCCATAGTAGTAAAGAATGACTGCGAGGCTGGCAAAGAATACACAGGCAAGAAAGTCACGCACCTGGTAGTTTGATACCAGTACCTTGATTGCCATTAGCAGGGCAGTTCCGCCCCCGAAAAAGATAACGAAAGTCTCCATTTTTATAACCCAATTATTAAATCTCCTCAAATGAATGAGTAATTACAAACTATGTTATTTAGAGCCTTGAATCTGGCCATTTCAAGCGAGCGCTCAATTTGACCAATAAATTAGTTGTGTTTAAAGGTTAATTTCTTGAGGGGGCGGCGAACTGCAGCATCAACAAAGCGCTGGGTTTCTTTTATCAGCAGCTCTTTGTCGGTTTCAAAGAAGGCAGATGCAAGAACATGGTTGCCGTTTTCAACCTGAACCAGTTTATTAATCTCAGTTGGCTGAAACTTCGAAAAGGCATATTTCATGGCCTTTACACTGGCAGCTCTGTCTTGCTCTTCTTTATTCTTGTAATAATAGAAGAGCAACACTGGAATGTTCACC
>CAZHLC010000341.1:0-5315 GCA_964532545.1 uncultured Leptospiraceae bacterium
TTCGCAATATTGACCCCTCGGCAGCCCGGGTTGTATTAATCGAGGGGGCCGAGCGGGTTCTGCCTGCCTTTCACCCCGAGCTTTCACTGGCAGCCCAGAAAATGCTCGAGGGGCTCGGGGTAACCGTTTTGTTAAACACCATGGTAGAAGATGTTAATCAACATCAGGTGGTTGCAGATAAAAAGGTCTACGAGACCAGAAATGTAATCTGGGCCGCTGGCAACCGTACAGGGTCTCTGATTAAAAATCTAAAGGTTGAAAAAGATAACGCTGGTCGGGTCAAGGTTGAGGCAGACCTGAGTTTACCCGGGCAGCAAAACATTTTTGTGATAGGTGACGCAGCCCTGGCTCTGAATAAAGATGGTCAGGCCCTGCCCGGCATTGCACCGGTGGCCATTCAACAGGGTAAATATGTGGGCAGCCTGATAGCCAATGAAATTGACAACAAACCACGTAAAGATTTTCGTTATCTCGACAAAGGTATTATGGCCACCATTGGTCGGGCCAGGGCCGTGGCCAGCGTATCAAAATTCAGATTTGCCGGCTTCTTCGCCTGGCTGATGTGGATCTTTGTACACATAATGTACCTGATTGGCTTTAGAAACCGGCTCATGGTCATTGGTGAATGGTTCTGGAAGTATTTGACCAGCCAGCGCGGTGCCCGGCTGATAGTTAACCCACGTAAAACCGACCCTAAATCTCCCTGGTGATGAAAAAATATATAGGCGCATTTTTCTTTCTGGTAGCAATGGCCCATGCACAGCCCGAACCACGGGGTGTTTTTCTTGAGGGCATCGAGGTCTACAGCAGCAAACGTCTCATCAAGGGGCTGCGTCTGAACCGCTACCGCCGTTTCAGCAAGCGCCGGGTTCGGGCTCTGCGCAATATACTTCGCCGTTTCTATCGCAGAAGGGGCTACCGCCATGTGAGAGTCTATGTAGTCAGCTATTCACGGCGCTCGGCATACTTTTATATAGATGAGGGGCGCCTCAACCGTATTGTTTTTCATAATGTGGGGGCCCTTGATATTATCAGAATGCGCAATGACTTTGACCTGAAGGGTAAGGTATATCACCGCAGCAAGGTTCGCAAACAACTGCGTAAACTCAAGAAGAAGTATAAACTTAGACGCATCTCACCCAGGCTGAAACGAACTAAAAATTATCAGAAGGGGGCTCATTTTCAGATTGATGACATTGACATATTGCCAGCTGAGAATACCCCCATCGCCAAATTTAAACGCCCCCTGGCACGCTATGAGCTGCATATTACGGTTAAGAAGTATCCTGAAAAAAAAGCTGGCTGGCTCTATGGCCTGAGGCTCGATTTTCAATACGGTTTGATACCCTATGCCCGCTATAAACATCCCAATTGGCTGGTCAGAGGTGATAACCTCGATACCACCATGTCACTGGGTGTCTTCTATGGCCTTGATCTTACCTTCGGCGAACCCCCAAGATGGTCATGGGCCCAGGCAAAGGCTGACTACTACGCAAAGCCCATCATCAATAAACGCATTACCCCTGAAGTTAAGGCCTCTGTTACCCGCACCCTTGAAGACCGTGAAGATATTGGGCTTGAACGTTACAGCGATGTTCGCTTCAGGGGAACCATTGGCCCGGGCATTCAGGTGATCGAAGGTATTACTATTCACCTGGCTTACGGTGCAGAGGGTATCTATCTCTATGGGGCCACTCTCACCGAAGAGGCCCAGCTGGGGCAAGAACCGCTCACGCTGTTTGTCGATGAAACTGGCTCTTTTCGCAGCCTTACCCAGACAGCCTGGCAGGTTGCTGAAGCATCAGTTAATCTGAACCTTAAGCCCGATAGCCTGAAGTACAGTGTCAGGCGCGATTTGACCTTTGGCTATGCGCTTTTCTTCAACTCGGCATCATTTAACAAACTTTTCTTAAAGGCCCACTATGAACATGAGTTTGAAAACTTTGACCTTTTCATACTGGGCATAGATGCAGCGGCCCTGTTTGTCAATGGCACCGATGACTTTAACAACCAGACCATTCCGTTTTATTATGAGCAACGGGTTGAAGATAATAACTTCAAAGGTTTTCTGGGTAGAGAATTTCACACCCGGCGAATCGCCCGCTGGTCAAGTGGCTATCGTATTTCGCTTTACAAAGATGTGATCTTTGGCGGGGCCTTCTTCGATATGACTGTGTTCGAAGGTTCGAACTATAATCTATTTGGCCAGCAATACGGTATTGTGGGCGGTGTCTCTGCTCACCTGTTGTTTCTAGACCAGTTCAATGTGAACCTGTACTTCGGGCAAGACCTTCTGTTTTCAGACCGATCTTCACAGTTCAATATTTATCTTAATGCTCTATTACGTTTTTAATGAGTCTACTGCGCAAACCACTGTACTTCTCACTTGTCTTTGTGCTGGCCATTGGCTGCTTTGTGGTGCTGAAACGCCTGCTGACCCCTGGCTTCACCTGGAAATATATCGTAATTCACCATACCGCAGCTGCAAAGGGTAATCTCGAAACGATTCGTAAGCTGCATATTGAAGAGAAGAACTTTCCTGATATTGCCTATCACTTTGTAATCAATAACGGTACGGTCGGCCGGCAAATGGGTCAGGTTGAAGAATCAGAACTGTGGCGCACAAAGTCAGCCAACTACTCAACCATGAGTTCAGAAATGAATGCTAAAAGCATTGCCATTGTATTGGTGGGTAATTTCGAAAAGAGTAAACCACCGATATTACAGTTCAGCGCATTGGTCGATCTAACGGCCAGATTGGCACTGCGTTACGAAATACCTGCGTCGAGAATCATAGGGCATAAAGATGTTTCAAGTACCGTCTGCCCGGGAAAATTCATGCCTCTGAAAGAATTACGCAACCAGGTGAAGCAGAGATTGCAGCAGGCGCTGCATAAAACCTAGATAGGTGTTACGCCGGCATATTCAATGCCCGTCAAATAAGCCATCTCGCGATTGAGAGTAGTCAGATCATAGGGCGAAAAATCAGCCAGACTAGTGTGACCACATGCCCTCGCCATCACCTGCATAAGCTCAACACTGGCTGCAAAAAAGTTTTTGAGCCTCTCTGCAGATTTATCGATGATGAGCCGTTGACGCAGGTGATCTTTCTGGGTAGCTATACCCACCGGGCAGTTATTGGTATGACAGGCGCGCATGCCAAGGCAGCCGATGGCCTGCAGCGCAGAATTTGACAGGGCAATACCGTCGGCACCAAGAGCCATGGCCTTTATGAAATGGTCGGCAACCCGCAGCCCCCCCGTTATAATCAGGGTAACTTCACCTCTTTTCTTGGCATCGAGATGTTTGCGCGCCCGGGCCAGCGCAGGTATTGTAGGTATTGAGATATTGTCGCGAAAGATTAACGGTGCCGCACCGGTGCCACCACCACGGCCATCTAAGATGATATAATCGGCACTGGCAGCCAGAGCAAAATCTATAGTTTCTTCTATATGATTGGCAGAAATTTTAAAACCGACAGGAATTCCGCCAGTTACTTCACGTACCTGATCGGCAAACTTTTTGAATGCAGGTGCCGAGTCTAGCTCAGCAAAGCGTGGTGGTGAAATGGCGGCCTCGCCCTCTTTGAGCCCACGCACCTCGGCAATCTTACCTTTGACCTTGTTGCCAGGCAAGTGACCACCCGTGCCTGTTTTAGCGCCCTGGCCTGCTTTAAAGTGAAAGGCCTGCACATTTTTCAATTTATCAAACGAAAAACCAAACTGGGCCGAAGCCAGTTCATAAAAATAACGTGAATTGGCAGCCTGCTCTTCAGGCAGCATACCACCCTCGCCTGAGCAGATACCAGTCTCAGCCATTTCGGCGCCTCTGGCCAGGGCGACCTTGGCTTCTTCAGAGAGGGCCCCGAAACTCATATCAGATACAAACAACGGAATTGCCAGACGTAAGGGCTTTTTGGCCTCAGGCCCAATGATCAATTCGGTGGCCACCGCGGCATCATCAAATTGTGGCAGGGTATTCAACTGGGCGGTCTGTAGCAGAATATCATTCCATGAAGGCAGGTTCAGGTGGCTTACACCCATGGCAGAAACAAAACCATGGTGACCCACCCTGGTAAGGGCGTCACGGGACAGCTCTTGTATCTGGCCATTGTGCCTCTCATCGGGGCTGCCATGAACATCTTGATAGGTACCAAGATATTGATCGCGCTGGTATGGCTGGGGGTTATCATCGTGCCATGCCGAGATTTCGTCTTCATCAACCAGCAATAAACCATCTTCGATAAACGATGAAAACCTGGGTAGGCGCTCTTCATTCTTATATGAGCTTATGCCGCTGTCATAACGATAATCCCACCCGTGCACGCCACAAACCAGATTATCGCCATTGACATGGCCATCGGCCAGCAGCGCACCCCGGTGATGGCAGCGGCCATACAAAACACTCACCTGGCCATCATACTTAATGATCACCAGATCTACGTTGGCCACCAGTGCATAGGCAGGCTGGCGGTCTTTTAAGTCATCGATTTTCGCTATGGAAATTTTTTTCATTTTTTCAGGGTGATTTCGGCTTTATCGAAGGCATCGTTTAAAAAGCCTTTGATAGCGTTTGCATATTCGGCCTCTTTGAGGCGTGAAACCAGTAGCAGCGCACCAACCCAACCCTCAGTATGCCACATGCCCTCACCCTCAAGTTTTTTCAGGCTGTCTTTTTCGGGGTATGGCCAGGGCGTAATATAAAAGTAAGGCTCATCATAGCCACCATCACCCAGCAGAGCCCCTACGCCGATTGAAGCTTCGTTTTTGTAATCATCAGAACTGTAAGTAACCAGGGTGGCGATATCGAAATGGTGAGGCCAGACCCTCAGAGGTGAGGTATTGTTTTTGCTTTTCTGCAGCGCAGTTAAAACACTTGAAGCAATAGCATAATAGTCGGCCAGCCACTCTTGCCCCTCTGTATTAACTTCAAATCTGGCAGATTTTTTTAAATCATGGTCAGGAAAATCTGGATACTGGGGCAAGCTCAGCTTTTTCGTGTCATAACCATGTGCAGCCAGTGTTTCTGATGTAAATTGCATGCTTTCATCAAGGGTTTTGCCTGAGAAGCTCTCTGATTTCAGTAATTCGCTGCCACGATAGATTTCAACTGAGAAATTCTGCACACCGAATTCAAGATGTACCCCGGGTTCACCCAGGGGTCTGCCCTTGAAACGCCTGGTATTCTCATCAAAGGTCAAGCTGGTGTGACTGAAATCTTGTTCAGCCACTGCATGGGCCATGGCAGCTGCGGCCAACGGCTGCAGCGCATAGTGGGTCTGCAGCCTGGCCTGTTTTACATTCTTCGCCTGGTAT
>CAZHLC010000342.1:0-5301 GCA_964532545.1 uncultured Leptospiraceae bacterium
CAGCTCAAATCGTCTTCTTTGCCCAGCTCATCAGAGAACACATTCTGGGTAAAGCTGTGCAGAAAGGCCGAAAACACTGCCGCCTTTGATGATTTGGCCTGCATGTTGCCGTCAAATTTCTGAATATCAAACAGGGCCCCCAGGGCCTCGCTGCGCTCTTCTTCGCGCGGCAGCTGTTTGATGGCTGTAATGACCTGAGCACTGAACTCTTTGTTATTAAGGCGGCTTATTACTTTGCGGGCGAGCAGCGATGTTGTATCAGCATGCATCTTATGCATATCTTGTAGAGTGGCAGCATTCAGTTTCGCCAGCATCTGTTTAGCTCGCTCTGAGCGTTCAACCGAGTACCATGAAGAGCTGATATTATGTGGGTAGCCCGGCCGGGTTACCTTGTTATTGGCGGTTGCAATGTAACCTTCGGGGGGGTTGATTGAAAACGGTTTAGCTTCGTATGGTATATAACCCTGCCAGCCTGACCCTCTGACCCAGCCAGGGGTTGGCAATTTGCCCTTGCCCATACCTCTTATGGGAATTTTTCCTGTGACTTGCCAGGAGATGGCATCGGCGGTGCCATATACGATGTTAAGATAAATACTGTCTACATAGCTCAGGGCCGCCCGGGCTTCAGCTATGGTTCTCGCTTTGGCCATACGATAGAAGCCAGTGGCTGAACGGTCACCGTCAGCCATACTCCAACGAAAAGCCAGGCCCATATTTGAGGTCACCTGTTGGGGCTGAAAGCTGATGCGTGAGCGTTTACTGAGGGCCTCATTCAACAGGGGGCCATTGCGGGTCAGCACAATGGTTTTTTTGACATCGTCTTCGCCCTTAACTTTAAAAGTCGCTTCGATGGTACGTGCCTCAACCCACTGGCCGTCATACTGGTAGTAGGTTTTGCCATTCTCTTTTTTCAGCTTTTCTAAAAAGATATCTTGATTATCACCCATGAGCATGGTGGCGCCCCAGGCAATATGGCCATTATAGCCCAGAGTCACCAGGGGAATACCCGCAGTCAGAACACCGGCTGCACTGTAGGTGGGGCTTTTCAGGTTCATAATCATCCACGTTGAGGGCATGGTGATTGAGAGATGGGTATCATTGGCAACCAGGCTCTTTTTATTTTTCGTGCGCCAGGGGGCAACGGCCCAGTTATTTGAGGCGGGCAGGCCTATGCTAATATGATCTGTGATGTTTTTGTCTAAGGTGGGCCATTCAACTGAACCCAGTTTGAGACCCTTGAAACGGGCGGCTTCATCGGTAGGCAGTGGCTCATCGTGATAGGTAGGTAGAAGCCAGGGAAGTTTATCAACGCCGACTTTCTTTAAAAGGTTTAAAGATCCCACTTCTTCTACCAGATTAGCTGCCAGCGAAAGATTAATGGTGCCGAAACAAACAAGAGTATCAACGGGGCGCCACTTCTCTGGGGTGTAACCGGTGAGCATGAATTCAGGTGGTAATTGTTTGGCATTTTCAACGTAGAAGTTTACACCATCAGAATAGGCCTGCAGCATTTTCTGTAATTCTGCGGGTAGAGCCTTGAGCATCTTTTCTGCATGGCGGCGAATACCCACAGTGCGCATAAAGAGATCGGCTTGCAGGGTTTTCTCGCCAATTATTTCTGAGATACGGCCACTGCCCAGCATCTTGGTGGCCGTCATTTGCCACAGGCGGTCAGCGGCCTGGGCATAGCCGGCTGCAAAGAACAGGTCGCGTTCACTGGCGGCCTCAATGGCAGGAATACCCAGCTGATCACGTCTGATGGTCACATCGCTCTGCAACCCCGGCACGGTGACCTTGCCTGTTTTGGGTGCAGCCGAACTTTTGAGTTTATGGTTAATGGTGAAGTATACTGTGGCCAGGGTCAGTACTACAAAGGCCAGTATAATCGGTTTGTAGTTGAGCTTACGCTCATTCGGTGCCGTCGAAGCAGATGAAGGTTGTTTTCTGAAGAAGGGGCCCCGCTTCTTTTCTTCTTGGGGTTCGGGGGCCAGCAGGGCGGCCAATTCTGATTCTGACGTTGGTATTTCACGTTTAGCTGCAGTACTGGCCCGCCTGGTGGTTGTTTTTTTCTTCTTTCGGGCAGGTGCTTTCTTTTTGCTGGTTCGGGTTTTTTTCGGGGCCGCCTTTTTTCGGGCAGTAGATTTTTTCTTCGTGGTGGTTTTCTTTTTCGAAACCTTTTTCTTTACTGTTTTTTTCTTTGCAGCTTTCTTTTTTGCTGCGGTTTTCTTCTTCGTGGTTTTTTTCTTCGCCCGGGCCATGAGACATACGGGCAGCTAGACACACTCAGACAAGCACTTACACCTGACTGATTTTTCAGACCATATCGAAGCTCTGGCCGCTTTTCACCTGATAACCGTTGACGAAATCGCGAATGGTCATGGCCTTTTTACCTTCGAATTGAACACCTTTGATGATCAGGGCTTTGTCGCTGCAACCTACAGCCATCTGCTCACCCAGAATTTCAATTTTGGCGGGGCCGGGGCTGGGTTTAAGAGCTTCTTCAGCAACTTCGAAATCGACGGTCAGCTTGATCTTCTTTTTATTATAGAATGAAAATATGCCCGGGCGACTGCCAAAGGCCTGGGCCTGGCGGCGGTTTTCAAGGCAGCTTTTCTGCCAGTCGATCTGCCCCATTTCAGTGGTAATCTTGGGGCAGTAGGTGGCCTGCTCATGATTCTGGGGTTCGGCCCTGAGCCCGCCTGCTGCATACTCAGCCATGGCCCCTGGGCCAAAGCTGAGCAGGTTGGTGGTGAGTTTCTCATACAGACTGGTGGTGGTTTCTTGCCAGCTTATATCAACAGCACTCTGGCTGTATACGTCGCCTTCATCCATACCCTTTGAGATACGTTGAAGGCTCCACCCTGTTTTGTTCAGACCCTCATACAGCGAGAACTCAATGGGGGCAGCCCCCCGCAAAAGGGGCAGCAGGCTGGCATGAAAATTGACGGCACCCTGCTCTGGGTAATCAAACAAGGCCTCGGGAATAATTCTGCCATAGGCCAGTATCACGTGAAAATCAACGGGGTACTGTTTAAACTCATTGAGTATTTCACTCTGGTTCTTTTTCAGGCGGGTGGGGGTAAAAACGGGCACGTCGGCCTCAGTGGCGACCTTCTTCACTGCTGAAGGTAAGACCTCGCGCCCTCTTCTTGAGCGCGGTTTATCAGGCTGGCTTACTGCAAATTGTATTTTAAAACGGTTATCACCCAACAAAACCTCAAGCAGCCTGGCTGAAATAGCCGGGCTGCCCCAGAATGAAATATTAATCATGGGTTAGATTAAACAGATTTAGGAAAGACAAACGACTTCAGTTCGCTGAATGGCGACGAAGTTTCTACCTGGGTGTCAGACTCTTTATCGATGTACTGCTCAATCTCGATACGCTCAAGAGCGTTTTCAACGTCGCGCAGCGAAAGAGAGATCTTTCTTTTTTCAGGGTCAATGTGGCGAACCACAACCTTGATATCTTGACCTTTTTTGAACAGTTTGCGGTGCTGGTCGGCTTGCTCTTTGGTCATGGCGCTGAGGTGAACCAGACCTTCAAAGCGGTCTTCGAATCTGACGAAGATACCAAAGTCAACAATGCCGGTAACCTTACCGCTGACCACGGTGCCCTTACGATATCTGCTGCGCAGATCTTTGTAGGGGTTAGGCAGCAGGTGACGGGTGCTGCAGCCAATTTTGCGGTCTTCAAAGTTCAATTCAACAATTTTGCACTCAACCTCTTCACCTTTTTTGAAAACAGTTTTGGGGTCTGGTGCAGGCTCGTTCCAGTTGATGTCTTCTTTACGAATAAGTGCATCAATATCATCGGTAATCGAGATAAAAGCACCAAAGTTAGTAATGTCTTTTACTTTGCCTTTGATGATTTGACCAACCTGATATTCACTGCGAATGGTATCCCACGGGTTTTGCTGCAGTTGGCGCAGGCCCAGCGAGATTCTTTTATCTTCGGCGTTTACGCCAATGACCTTGGTTGAGATCTCTTCACCGATCTTGACAATCTCTTGAGCGTGGTTTACCTTACGTGTCCAGCTCATTTCTGAGATATGCAGTAGACCTTCAAGACCCTGGCCAATTTCAATGAAGGCACCATAGCGGGCTACGAAAGAAACGGTACCAGTGACGATGTCACCGATATTTACTTTTTCCATTACTTTTTCCCACGGGTCTTCGGTAAGTTGTTTCAGACCCAGTGAGAGGCGGTTGTTCTCGGCATCAATCTCAAGTACGCGTACCTGAATGTTGCTGCCCAGGGGCAGTTTCTCTTTAAAATTGTTCTGGTGACGCTCCCAACTGATGTTGCTTTTGTGCAGAAAGCCCTGCACACCTTCAACTTCAATGAGCGCACCAACTTTGGTATGTTTAATGACTTTGCCATCGACAATGTCGCCGATATTAACTTTGTTAACAAGCTCACCCCAGAACTGTTCGTTCTGTTCGTCTTGAAAAACTTTGCGTGAAACCACGCCGGTTTTACGTTTATGATTGAGTTCAAGTATCTTGATGGTTACCACAGAGCCGATCAATGGGTTCTTGCGGCCCTTGGCGGTTTTAGTGGCCAGGCGGCCCAGATGTGAATGGGGTAGAAAGAGAGAGATGGCTTCGGCCATTACCAGATAACCCTGCTTCATTTCGCGTTTTACCACGGCACTGATGGGTATCTGGGTTTCAAAGGCTTCGACAATGATCTCCCACCCTCGGCGTTGTTCAAGGCGCCGCTTTGAAAGACGCAGTAGACCGCTTTCTTGGTCGACTGCTTCAACCAGGGCTTCGATTTCTTCACCCAGGTGGGGGCGCTCTTCGAACTCTCGCATAAGTATTTTGCCTTCATACTTACTGCTCATGCCAATGATAATAGAATCGGGATTATCTTCGGGCTGAAACCCTACAACTTTGCCGACGACAATATCGCCTCTTTTGTAGTTTGTTACATTTAAATCGCTTTCTTTCAGCAAATCTTCCATAGAAAGATTGCTGTCTTGAAACGAAACCGGTTTTACAGCCATGGTGATTACTTCCTGCTTTGGTTAATTTTTTTTTCTTTTATCAGGCTTTGTATTTGTGATGACTCGCTGGATATTAGAAATTGTTCGATAGTGTTAAATGCAGCATCTAAAGTTTGAGAGGTGGTGTCAATCAAAATGGCGTCTTCTGCCTGTTTCAGGGCCCCTCTGGGGCGACTCTCGTCTTGGGCGTCACGTAGGGCAATCTGCTGCTCGACTTCAGTCTGCGAAATACCGGGGTGTTTCTGCTCAAATTCGGCAAAGCGGCGCCTGGCCCGCTCTGCCAGCGAGGCGG
>CAZHLC010000343.1:0-5287 GCA_964532545.1 uncultured Leptospiraceae bacterium
GGGTTTCTTACCCCGAGGGTTATGGAGAGGTCGAAGCCTAAATGTTTTCAAATGCTTCAGAAAAGAAAATTCGTTATGTGCGCGGTATTCTGGCGCTTCTCTGGGCCGTACTTATCTTGTCGCTGTTTTGGGACCCTATAACCCATAATCTCAATAAAGCCGACAACGAAGCCAGCCCCTTTAGAATTCGCTCAACACCCGCATATATTCAGGGCAAACCGATTCCTGAAAACCCAGAAGGGTACCAGATGGGTGCCCGCATTTTCTGGACGATGCTGGTTCCGATTGTGCCATTTTTTCTATTGTTCTTTGGGCATGAAGCCTGGCGACGCATTTGCCCTCTCTCTTTTATGACACAGATACCCCAGTATCTGGGGCTACAGGCGAAGAAAAAAGAGTTTAACCGGCGCACGGGCATGGTTGAAAAGAATCTGCGCCTGGTGAAGGTCGAATCGTGGCTGGCGCGTAACTACTGGTTTGTTCAGTTTACCTTTCTCTATGTGGGTATCAGTGCACGTCTTGTATTTATTAACTCTGATCGTTTGGCACTGGCTGCTTTTCTTTTGATGATAATTGCCATGGCTATCGCTGTGGGATTTTTATTCGGTGGTAAAACCTGGTGCAATTATCTATGCCCGATCTCGCCGGTGCAGAAAATTTATACTGAACCCAGGGGGTTACTTGAAAGCGAGGCTCACCATGGCCAGAGTATGGTCACACAGTCAATGTGTCGTACCTTTACAGAAAAAGATAAAGATCAGGGGGCTTGTGTCGGTTGTATCAGCAACTGCCCTGATATCGACCTCGAGCGCAACCACTGGGAGACTCTGTTCAACCCGGGCAGAAAAGCTTTTTATTATGGTTACTTTGGTCTGGTGCTGGGCTTTTATACCTACTACTATATTTACTCATGTAACTGGGATTACTATTTCTCAGGAGCATGGACTCATGAGCCAAGTCAGGTGGCCCAGCTGTTTGACCCCGGCTTCTGCTATAATGATAAGGGGTTTGGCATTCCTAAAATATTTGCAGCGCCCTTAACCCTTGCAGGTTTTATACTGGCCTCAATCGGAATCTTTACGACCTATGAAAAAATATATGTTCAAATAAAAAAGTGGATAAAACGACCTGTAAGCAAAGTGCGGGCGAGACACCACACCTTCATGGTGGCGGCCTTTTCAACGTTTAATACGTTCTACTTTTTTGGCGGCCGGCCAAATCTGAACCTGCTGCCACCACTGGCCCTTGCAGCAGTAGACATTACCATTATCTTTGTCAGCACTGTCTGGTTTTATCGCAACCTGATGCGCGATCAACGAACTTACAAACGAGAGAGTCTGGTCAGCAGTTTAAAGCGACAGCTGAAAAAGTTGCAGTTTAATTTTAAGCGTATTCTTGAAGGGCGTGACCTTGATGAGCTGAATACCGATGAAGTGTATATTCTGGCGAAAACTCTGCCAGGTTTTACCAATGCTCAGAAGCTGCAGGTGTATAAAGACATCGTGCGCGAAAATCTGACTTCGGGCAAAACCGATGCTTCTAGCAGCCTGAGTGCTCTAAAAGAAGTTCGCCAACAGATGGAGCTCAGCGACGAAGATCATCGACAGATTCTTGATGAGGTTCAGGTTGAGATGAGCAGTCTGCTTGAATGGCAGAAAAATACCACCCAGGCCCACTGGATGCGCTTGAACAATTATCGCAATGCTCTTGAAGGTATTCTGGTTCGACTGCTTGATGCGAACTTACCAGTTCAAGAAGCGCTGGCCCGTGATGATATTCAAAAAGAAATCGATATACTTCAATCTGCGCACAGCATTACACCAGAAGAGCATGAAGAACTGATTTCGGTGATGCTGGGCGATGATGAGCTGCTTCTAAAGCAGGCTCTTGAGCTGGTCGAGTCTCTAAAAACTGAAACAGCCAAGTACTACTCATTGTCACTGAAGGTAGATAAACCCAAGCAGGCCTACCTGGCCTTGTTGCGGTCTTTCTTTCAAACCAAACGTAAATCTGTTTGTCTGCAACTTCTGAATATTCTTGCTTCTCTTGAAGAAAGTGACGACGCCTTTGTGCTGGCCCACTCGCTGAGCAATATTGCGTCTGAAGAAGTAAAAGAGATCTTAGAAACAGGTGGCCGCCTGGTTCAGGGCATGAATACCCCATGGCAAGAGCTGCTCAGCAAGAGCATCTTCGAGGTTCTCACCCATCGAACTCCCGAGCTCGCCTCACGAGAAACCAGTATCATTAAGAAACGCAATCTTAACCCCAAGGTGCTGAGGCTGGTAACTGCTAAAGAGATTAAAAATGAAATGCCCGACCCGCTGACCATTCTTGAAGAGATTATCAGGT
Source organism: uncultured Leptospiraceae bacterium (assembly GCA_964532545.1). Classification (GTDB taxonomy): domain Bacteria; phylum Spirochaetota; class Leptospiria; order Turneriellales; family CAZHLC01; genus CAZHLC01. Next base: position 2,350 of record CAZHLC010000343.1, read on the forward strand.
CTGGTGTGCCGGTACCGAGGGCCACGGCGCTTTTTACCCTGGGTAAACTGCATAAGCAGAAGGCACGCTCAATGGCAAACAGCCTCAATCTCAAGCCAGATGAACTGCACTGGCTCGTGAGAGAAGTTGTTGAGAAGCAGCTGGGTATCAATCTGCAGTTTAATGATCAGACAGATATGATACTGAAAATTGAGGTGGCTGATGGTAGCCGACCTTACCTGACCCGCAGTTTTCAAAAAAGCCGGGTAACCATTGGCCGTGACCGTTCAAACGATATTATTCTCAGCAGCCAGGCTGTTTCGGCCCATCATGCAACTATTGAGAAGAGTGCCAGCGGTTATCAGGTCATGCCCTCACAGACGGTGATCGTAAAAGAAGAAAAATTCAAGGGTGCGCCCATTGAGCTCGATCAGAATGCATCGTTTACTGTAGGCCCCTTTCATCTACAAACCAGCTGGATGAAATCAGACCTTGAAAAAGGCTCAGGTGAACGTCAAGATTATCACCTGGTTGAAGCAGACACCATGACAACCATGCTGCATCTGTTTCGCAGTAAGTTCTTTAACCATCTGAGCCCCGATGTACTGGCCGAGCTTGCGAAATCGGCCGAAGTTCGCATTTATCGCAAGCAGGGTACAATCTGCCGCAGGGGTGAAAGCTCTGATAAAATCTTCGTGGTAGGTGCAGGCAAGGTGCAGGTAAATGTTGAGAATAAGGTGCTTGATGAAGTAACCGCTGGTTCATCCATTGGTGAAATGGGTATCTTTACCAACCGCCCTCGTTCAACTGATGTTATTGCAGTTGAAGATAAAACTATGATGATCAGCATTGATGGTTCAGATCTAATGGCGGTGGTTGAAGATAATTCAAAAGTCGCCACCAGTTTCTTGAAGATACTCAGTGCCCGCCAGCAGCAGATTCTCAGTCGAATCAGCGCCTAAGCCGATTAGATCTCTCTCAGCAGAAAAGCTTCGGCCCCGCGGGCCCGGTTCTTGTTCCATTGAATGATTATGTGGGTGGCAAACATGGCAGCCGCGTAGCGTTTGATCAATTTTAGCTGGCGGCGTCGATTGTCTTCTTTTTCACTTATTTCAAGGTCGCCGCCATGGGGGTTACAGGGGTAATGCAGGGGTATAGCATTCCAGATGCCGAGAGTGAGCCAGACCAGAGGCACCTGGGGATAACAAAAGTAGGCTCTGCTGCTTTCATCATCGGTATAACGGTAAAAGGTTAAACCGCCATAGTGGTACCACTGGCTCTGGGCTGTGGTTTTAAACTGCGCTAACAACTCATATTTGCGGGTATCAAATTCAAGTTCTTTATAGGGTTCGACTCTTTTAAATTTAAAGCCAAAGGGCAGGCGGTGTTCATAGATTTTCAGCCCGTAGGTATCTTCATTGGGTGTTTTGGCGACTTTTTTCTCTATCTCTTTTAATGAAGTATCGCGCAGGTAGGTATAGCTTCTTTTCAGGCCCGGGCTGGCACAGCCAGCAAGTAAGAAGCCCAAAATGAAAACCCTGAAGGCATTGCGCATAGAGGTAAACCTTCATTTAGCTTTGATTCTGGCAATAGGTTTGAGGGTTCAAAAAAACCGGGGCAGCCAGGCGACTGCCCCGGTTTTGGGGTTTTCATTCTAAATAAAAAGAGCTTTAGAATACGTAGCCGGTTGAGAAGTTAAACTGGTTCACGCCTGTGTCGGCTTCGTTTTTATTAATCTCGTAGTCGGCTTTAATTACCACGTTGATGATTGGGCGGTAATGAAGACCGAAGGTATAGATATCTGTTTTCTGTGAAGCATCGTATGCTGCACCTTCAGATACAACAGACTGGGTATTCACATGTTCAATGCGACCAAACACAGTCATCTCTTGATTGATGCCCATTGGTTTGAAGATATTGTAACCAAGCTCTAGATAGCCACCGATCAGCTCATCAGCCACGCCCGAAGTAGTACCATCAAGGGGGTTACCCTGGGCGGCATTGATCTTGTCAGCATTTTCAACCTTGGCCCATGCGCCTAGAGCACGAAACCGTGCACCGAACATGCTGACTTCAAGGTGAACATCTGCCATGGTGGTCATAGCTCGAAAGCCGTTTTCTTGACCTGATCCACCATAGTAGCCTGAGGCACCAACCAGAAGGCCGTTTATCCCAACAAAGTCAACGCGGGCTGTGCCGGCGGCATGCTCAGTTGCAGCATTGCTACCTTTTTGGCGCCCATTTCTCAGACCACTTGAATTAAAAGGTTTATCTGATGAATTGGTTGGATCGCCTACGCCGTCGAAGCCACTAATCACATAGGCGCGGTAATCGATCATATTGCCGAAGCTGCCAAAGATGCCGATGCCATTTTCGCGCCAGGTGCTGGGAATGATTCTCTTCTCTGTTTCAGGACGATTGCCACCATAAAACAGAATCGGTTCATGAAGTTCGTTCACCAGACCCATGGGTACCAGTAGTAGACCTGCTCTGATATTGAACATGTCGTGCAGCTGAAAATCAAGAAAGGCAAATTCAAGAAAGGCCTCATCGGCATGCTCAAGTTCAATCTCGGTGTTTAGAACGATCCAGTCGTTGAATTTGTAACCAATGTAAACGATACCGCGCAGGGCATCAATCTCGTCAGTTTTGTTGCTAAAGCCGTTGCTTTCATTTTTGTTTGAAAAGTTTTGGTACAGCATTTCGCCGTAGCCACCAATAGACAGACCCTGGTCTACATCATAGACTTTCGAAGCCCCTGGGCCAAGACCATACTGGCCTTTGTCACTTTCAAATGTCTTAAACAGGCCCTTGCCTGCCTTAAGTTTCTCTATTTCTTTTGAAAGTATTTCAATTTTTTCATCGGTTGAGGCCTTATCCTGTGCCCAGATTGGGTTACTGAATATGGCCATAACCAACAATATTTGTATTTTTCTCATAGTTGTTCCTCTGTATTTCA
>CAZHLC010000344.1:0-5271 GCA_964532545.1 uncultured Leptospiraceae bacterium
AGCTTTATTGCGAATGAGGGTGTTAATAGAACCAATCTGCAGAGCCAGTGGGTCGATTTTATCAACCAGCTTGCTCATGCGCACCTTGTAGGGTATGGTGATTGATAAACCATCGATACCCAGCTGCCGCAGCGAGTGCTTTAAGTTCAACAGATTACGCATGGGAAAGGCCAGATAAACCGCATTAACCCCGCGGGCCGCAAAGGCTGCATTGTGCATGGCTGGTGAGAAAGTATGGCCAAGGGGGTAACCAATAATACCAAACTTGCGGGTGTGGGCGTCAATTTTCTTAATCAAGGGCATGTTCAAATTCTTTCAGGGTTTTGAGAATGTGTCGCAAATCGGGTGCCAACTCTTGCTGTTCTAAGTAACCCACAATGAGCTCAAAAGCCTTACGGTTAATTGTCGACTGAAGCATCATCATGGGTGAACGTTTCATACCCATGGGGTTTGAACCATCATCAACCTGACCATACTTTAATGGGGCACCCTCTCGCCATTCAAGTATGTGAGAACGATGAGAAAATTGAAACTTTTCAATGCCGAAATTCTCAGTGTTTTCAACCTGTTCAGCCTTCTGCCAGATGAACAGGTTGATTTTGTTGCCCAGATCTTGTAAGAACCGGTAAACAATGTCGTTTTTTTCTTTTTTTAATATTTTCTGATCAACCTCATGCAGGGGCATCAGGGTTTACACTCGGGCTGGCCACCAAATTTGGCACGGGCCTCTTGCGTGGCTAAAGCCTCCATAAAGAAGTCAACCGGCATAACCTTGCGGCCATTAATAAATACTGTGGGTGTGCCTGAAATTCTCAGACGGTTGGCCTCAGTAATATCTTTCAGAACAGCTTCTTTGGGTTCATTGCTGGCCATACATGAATTGAAACGCCCCACATTCAGCCGGGCCTTGCGGGCCAGACTGCTGATTGCACCCTTATCAACCTTGCGCAAAGCCTGTTGTGAATCAAAAATGGCATCGTGCATGGCCCAGAACTTGCCCTGTTTCTGGGCACAGTAGCTGGCATATGAGAGTTCACAGGCGCCATCATGAAGCTGACGCCGCATGCTGGGGTTACACTTCTGATCTAAGGGATAGTGTTTATAGTACACCTTAACATAGTTAGGGCAGCGCTCTTTAATTTTATTGAGACGATTTGCCATTACCTTACAATAGGGGCACATGAAATCAGCATACTCGACCAGCTCAACAGATGGTTTGTTTGAGCCCTTTGAAGGGGCCTTCGCGAGATCAATGCTGACCGTATTGGCTTTGCGATACTGTTTTACAAAGGCCTCACCGGCTTTTTTAATATAGACATTGGGGTCATCACCCACATCGCCATGGCTGTGCCCCTGAGAAAGCTGGGCCTGAGCCTGGGCATGCAGCAGAAAGCCGGTGCTGGGTGCAAGCAGCAGGGCGCATACCAGCCCTACTGTCAGAGAGAGGCTCTGGCCTTTGAGACTTGCAAATTTCGGAATAAGTGAAAAATTTTCTTTCATACTGTTTTTTATCGCGAGATAACTGCACACGGCGATGCCAACCGAGGCGACATAGGTGATCACACAGAGAGTACAGAGGGCATCTAACTTTACCAGGGAGTATATTAACAGCATCGTATCAATGAGAACGGCTAACCCGCCCCCGACAAACACTGTCTGCATCATAAATGAACTGTTGGTGATTAAAAAGAAAATCGCCAAGACCAGAATACCCGCATAGAACATAAAGCCCCAGAGCGCAATGGGTAGACCCAGGGCCTCTGAGGCCCCAGAAGAAACCGCCTTCTTACATGAATCGGTTTCATTGGGGTCGCACATGCCCTTGACGATGGCACTGTCGGTTTTGGGGTTCACATGAAACTGAACCAGGGTTGCTGAGAAAATAAGCCCCAGCAAACCAAAGCCGATTACGAGATAAGTAAACAGGGTCGTTTTATTCTGCATTATATACTGTTAAGTGTCTTATTTAACAGTTACGTTACTTACGGTTATTTGAATAATGTCTTTACGGCGCTTTTTGCCCTTGGGGGTTTCAGAAATCTGTGAATCAGAAACACCTTTTGACATCAAATAGTCTTTAATCTTGCTGATATAGGCTTCAGAAATATCTTTTTTTCTACGGCGCTCTCTTGAAGCCCAGGCTTCAATTTTTACCCGTGCCTTCTTCTGAGACGAAAGTACCTTGGCGATGCTGTCAAGGCGCTCTTGGCCGAGACTTGAAAGCTCGCCAACGCTGTCAGCATTGCGGGGGGCCTTGCGCCAGCCAGAGAAGCCCAGCATTTCACCGGCATCAAGTTTACCCTTGAAGTTGCGGCCTCTTTTGCCCAGGCGCTTAAGGTCTGCTGATTGCAGAGCTACGATTGCCCAGGTTTTATCAGACTTTACTTTGCTAGAGTAGAAATCGAGTTCATATCTGAGAATTTCTACCTCGGCCTTCCATGCTTCGGCCTGCTCGCGGGCTGTCAGTGAAGCTGCATATGAGCGAACAGCATACCAGCTGGCCTCATCATAGTCGCTGTCATCAAGCATCTTGCCTGCATTGTGCAGATCTTGGTCGGCCTCAAGGGTCTTCTTATAAGGAAGATATCTAGCTAACTTTTTATCGTTAATAAGCGACGTGAATTCTTTTTTGGCCTTGCTGTATTCAACCTTGGCTTGAGATTCTTTGATATAATCTGCGAAAACACCCTGACTGAACAGAGCGAAAACTGCTATTACTAATACTTTTTTCATAGAATTGTACCTATTATTTTTTTAGTCGGGCCTTGGTGGCCTTTAGTTTGGCCTGCATGTTCTGGTTATATTTGCGAGCCCGACCCAGCTCAATATAAGCCAGGCATTTTTCGGCAAAGTAGAAGGCAACATCCCACTCTTCTTCGAGAATCTGCTTCTTGGCTTCATCTAGAAATTTCTCAGCATTAGATGCATATTGGGTCATTTTGTTACGCTTGAATTTTTGAAATTGTCTTTCGGCCGCACCAACCTTTGATTTTGCATCGCTTTCTTCGATGTCAGCAAAAAGAGCTGGAGTAATCATCGAAACAGCCATAATTATTATCATAATACGTTTCATTGTCTCACCTTATGAAGTAAATATCGGGTTTTCAGACCTTCCAGATAAATGGTCTGAAATTGCTTGTCAATCTTTTTTATAGCTTTTACAGATCAGCCTGGCCGCTACTCAGAACTGCAGCTCATCATGCAATTCTTGCAGCTGCACCCGAAAAGCTTCATCGCGATCGACCATTTCTTTAATTTTTTTCTCGGCATGCATAACCGTAGTATGGTCGCTACGCCCAAAGGCCTCAGCAATGGCGGCCAGAGACATCGAGGGCAGCAGCTTTTTGGTGAGGTACATACAGACATGACGCGCCATCACAATGTTCTCTACCCGGCTGTTGCCCTTAACCTCGGCTTCTTCGACACCAAAGTGTTTCGAAACGACTCTGAGAATCTCATCAATACTCACCTGAGGGCCTGGTTTTTCATTGGGTAAATCACGCAGGGCCAGCTTAGTCAATTGAAGATCGATGGGATGTTTCTCTAGTTCAGAGATGAATTTCAGCTTGATCAGAGCCGCTTCTAAAACTCTGATCTGGCCCGTAATGCGCACGGCCACATACTTAAGCACCTCATAGGGAATATCTAATTGAATCTCTTCGGCCTTGGTCTTAAGAATGGCAAGGCGGGTCTCAAGTGAAGGTGGTTTGATATCTACAATGAGACCAGACTGAAAGCGGCTCACCAGCCTGTCAGTCAGGGTTGAAAGCTGCTGTGGCGGGCGGTCACCTGAGATAACGATCTGCTTCTTATTCTGATAAAGGTAGTTAAAAGTGTGAAAGATCTCTTCTTGTGTATACTCAGCACGCTGGCTGATAAATTGAATGTCATCAAACAGTAGAACGTCAATATTGCGGTACTTGGCCTTGAAGTGAGGCAGTGTTTTGGTAGCTACGGCCTCAACCAGGTCACTCTGAAAAATTTCTGCCGGCGTATACTGTACGTTCATCCATGGAAAATTATCTTGTATATGATTACCAATGGCCATCATAAGGTGGGTTTTGCCGAGACCTACCCCGCCATAGAGGTACAGCGGGTTGTGAAACTCACTGGGCCGCTGGGCTGCACCAAACGAGGCGGCAAAGGCGTGCTCATTTGAGGGGCCCCTGACAAAACGATCAAAGGTATATTTGGGGTTGAGTATAATTGTATTGGGGTAGGCACCTGAACCACCGTCTCGGCCTTCTTCAGAAGTTGTCTGGGTGGGTATGGTACGTGGTTTTTTGACCTTATGATCTTTTTTGGGCTCGGCCTTACTATCAGTAGGCCGGGTTTTGACTTTAACAACGATCTTACCCTCTGAAACTTCGTTGGCATAACGATTAATTAAAGGAAGGTAACGCTGTTTTATGTGGGCAACCACCCTTGCATCGGCACTGGCCAGCACCAGACTGTTACCCTTGAAGCTCAGGGGCTCAAGATCACCAAAAAAGACCTTAAAAAACTGCCTGGGTATATGCTTTTTAAGCTTATCATGAATAGATGCCCATAAGGCGGTTTGAGGTTCGTCTGAAATTGCTGATTTTTTGCTGAGTTTGGCTGCCATGGTAGCGGCGTAATTGGGTTAGAAATGATGAACGTGCAAGACAAATTTTCACCGCTAAACGGTTTTTTTTTCACCTTTTTCGCCCTTTTCTGTTTAAGAAAGATACAATTTTATGTCGCTTCTGGGCGCTTCGCCCACTGTTTCATCACCTTTGTAATATAGAGCACCTGCTGTTTTTTCAATGATGGATACATAGGCAGCGTCAAGCAGCTCTTAAAATATTTTTCGGTGTTCTTAAAATCTGACGGTTTCATGCCTGTGGTCTTTTTCACAATGGTAAAACGATATAGCGGTATAAAATGCAGCGAGAAGCCTATTTTCTTCTGACGTAGCACATGCATCAAATTCTCTTTATATTTTTGCAGATGAGCCCCCAACCTGACCACCATGAGATGGTGGGCATGCACATATTGCTCATGAAATGCGGGCTTCTGCCAGAGAAAACTCTCATCATCATTCAGTTCTTTTTCATAGATGGCCGTCAGTTTTGCCCGGGCTCTCAGATTCGAACTGACCTTCTGCAGTCCCACAACACCCATGGCTGCCTGAATGTCAGAAAGATTATACTTGAAACCAGGCTCAGTAACATCATAGGCCCAGCTGCCCCGGGCACTGTAGCGCGACCAGGCGCGTTTATCAAGGCCATGCAGGCTCATGCTGCGGGC
>CAZHLC010000345.1:0-5263 GCA_964532545.1 uncultured Leptospiraceae bacterium
GGCAAACACTTCTAGCGCTACTTTTTTGCTGCTGCCAGCCAATGCTCGCCAGCTAACCATGGGCAATATGGCCCATGCAGAAGGCGTTGATGGCATGGCCATCAACCCTGCTGCTTCGGGTATTTTTCAAAACTACCGCTATAATTGGCAGGGCAACCTTACCTTTCATCAGGTATTTGAAGGCATCACCTACGGTAATATAAACGTGGTGTATCCTTTGTCGAAAAAATGGGGAAACATAGGCGGTGGAATGATGACCGTCAATTATGGCGACATCGACAATATCGATGAGAGTGGCACCAATATTGGTACTTTCAGCGCCCTTGACTATGCAGCCTATGTGAATTATTCACGTACTCTGCCGTTTGACATCATCGCCGGCCTTAATGGCAAGTTTATCTACCAGGCAATTGAATCTTTTTCAGCTACAGCCTTTGCCGCTGACTTTGGCCTGAAGAGACTTATTACCTATGAGGGCCAACCGGTGTGGGCCTCGGTTTATCTCAACAACATAGGCACACCCGTCAACTTTGCAGGTGAAAACAATTCATTACCTGTGGCCTACGGGGTGGCACTCAGTTATTCGGCCCGACGTTATCTGCCTCGTTTTCTTGATGTGAGAATAGGCCCAGAATTTCGTAACGAGGCCGATGAGGGGCTGATCTTCGGTCTGGGCAGCGAAATTGAGATGCGCTACGGTCGGGCTGCTGGTCTTGTGCGGGCCCGTTTTCTCACCGGCCATACTACCAACGTCTGGTCTATTGGCGGGGGCGTGTCTTATGATTTTAATGTCTACCGCTCTAACCTGGCCGCGGGCATTAACCCACGTTCGACCTTTGACAGCAGTTATCTGGTTTCAGCCAAGATAACCAGCCTGAGGCTCAGTAAAACAGATCGAACGCTCGACCCCATACGCAGCAAGGGCGACCTTGAGCTGATGCAAGACCTGCAACAATATCTAAATAAGAATTACCTGCAATCTGAGGCCCCGCAGAATCAAGATGCCCTCTATGCCGATATGAAAAAGAAGGGGGTTGAGCCACCGGTGCTGGGCTCAGGTCAGTTGATTTATCTGCCACGGCTGAAAAAGGTTATCTATGTCTCAAAGGCAGACAAAGAGCCTAACCCCCACCGCCTGACTCTGCTTGAGGGCTCAAAGTTTAACGGACGAGTGCTGGGGCAAAAAGAGGGCAAGGTGCAGATTTCTACCAAGTATGGCATCATGAACTTTCCCAGTGATCGTATTGTAGGGGCCCTTGATCGTAAGATCACACCCAATGCCGAAAAACTTGAAGAACAACTCGACGAATCTGATGAGCAGGCTGAAGAAGAAAAGGTAGAGCAGCAAAACAACCAGCTTGAGGGCGAAACCCAGGCTGAAAACACTGATGATGCCTCAGCTGAATCTACCGAGTCTGAGACTGATCAAGAAGAGAACACAGACCAACCTGAATCAACAGAAAACGAAACAGCAACTGATAATACTGAAGAAAAAGAACCGATACCTTAGCCGGGGCCTTTGGCCATGGCTGTTTCGATATCGTCGTAGATATCAATCAACTTATCAATATAGGTAAGAGCGAAAACCTCTTTCAGTTCGCTTTTATTACTTACCAGGCAGAGCTTGGTGTTCTGCTTTTTATACTGTTGGTGCACCGAGATAACCCAGCCAATACCAGATGAATCAATGAAGTTTACATCTTGCATATCAATGATAACAAATTCAGGGGTGCCTGCTTCGAGCTTTGAATACTCTTTTCTAACCATACCCACATTGGCCAAATCAATCTGGGGAATCTTCACTCTGAGAATAAGGGTGGTGCCCTGATTCTCTGCTATCATTATATCTTCATCCATAAGTTACCTCAGAAACTGACCCAGTTTTTTCAGCCTAAAAGCAAGGGTCAAGGCTTATTTTGGGCTATTAGCGGTGTTCTGCAGCTTATCATCGCCACTTTGCTGCAGCAATTGTTTGATAGATGTTTTGCCTTTCTGTAGTTCAATCAGCACCCATTGAGATAAAATGCCGGGCGATTTCATACTGCCCTTCTTTCAGGGCCATGCCTTCTTTGCTGTCATATTCAAAGCTGGCCCCGGTTTTAATCAACTGCTGCACTTTTTTGAGATCAGCGATTTTAACAGCCTTCAGCAATTGGCGCTCTTTGTCAGAGGCACCAATAACCAACGAACCACCACTGATTGTCAGTGAACCACCATCGATGACCAGCGAATCTCTATTGCGCATGGCCTCAATAATCAGGCTATTGCCACAATAGGCGCATTTTGAAATGGCATATGGTGCATCGGCCCCGCATTAGGGGCAGAGTTTTACGTTGCTGGCCAGAGGTACACCGCAGCCGGTGCACTTAGAAAGGTAGGCTTTCACAGACCACGGGCTTTTTTCAGGGCAGCTTCAAGGGCTTCTTTTTCGGGGGCGTTCATCTTAAGAACTGCCCGCTTTTTTTTGCTACGAAAATCTTGTACCAGCCCTGTGCCCTTGTTACGGCCTTTTGTGTTTGTTTCGCCGCTTTTCAGCGCCTTCTCAAACAGCAGCTGTAATGCCTTGAATTCTGCTTCGCCGAGGGGCTTGTCGTTTACTGGTTGGCCGCCGTCATAGATTCCGCTTGATGAAAACTCGGGTTTTACGGGAAAATAACTTAACGTATGCCCCTGAGACCTGGTTGATTTGATCACGTAACTGTTGCCTGAGCCATCGGCATAGCTGAGAATAATTTTATCTGCGTTTGATTTCATGGTAAATACCGTTGAAGCTGCGATGAAAAAAACAAGTAGAGCCTTCATGAAGAATAGCTGCGATTTTCAAGCTGTAGGGCAAGCAAAAAATCAGCCCGGCTCAGCCGCCGGTTTCTGCATATGCATGGTGATCAAAAGGCGCAGAAAAATAAAAATGCATGGCAGGGCCTTGAGATGATAGGGTTTTACAAATTCATTACGAATATAAGGGGGAAACACATCAGTAGGCGACAAGCTGGTAAACAGAATACAGAACCCCAGCAGCACATGATCAATAATATTGCGCTCAGCTGTTAAATACCAGATGGCCACACCCATCATGGCAATGATAAAGGTAGGTGATTCGGCCTTGTGATTAAAAAGCACCACCCAGAGAAGCACCAGCCCCAGAAAGCGCAGGCGAAACATATAGTCTTGATAGCGGTCGCGATAGAGCAGCACGCTTAGCAGTGCGAGGGCACCTGCCAGCTGTACAATGATCACCTTGAATTGCAGCCCCAGCCACACATGTAAAATACCCATAACCGAGATACCATAGGCTACAGTATCGCCGGCCAGCAGCTGGCCCCATGACTTGTATTGTCTGATCAACTGCTCTGGGCCGGTAATAAGCATGGGCAAAAGAAAGAGCAGCAGAGCCCAACCAATGGCATAGAGAATCGATTTGATTTTCTGATCATAAAGCCAGAAGATCGCGGCCCCCACAATGCCGAAGACTTTCACGAAGGTGTTACCGATGGTGGCCAGCGCACCCCATTGGTTGGCGCCCCGCTCAAGTGCTACGAACGAATAGAGAAACAGGGCCAGCACCAGGCCGTTGCTTTGAAAATTCTGCAGAGATGTTACCAGCTCAACCAGGCAGATCGCAATTATGATGGCGCGCTTTTTGGCTTCAAGGCGCATGAGATAAAGGGCATGCAGAAAAAACATTGAGTTGACCAGGTTCCAGACGACGGCGCCCATGGCCCAGGGTAGAATCGACATCGGCGCATAGAAAAGCGCAAAGGTGGGGCTGTATTTGAAATGATCAAAGTGTTGGGCCGGGTGTGCAGCATATAGATCAACATTGGCCAGCAGGTTAAAAAATGAGAACCGCATGATCAGAAAGTTATTAGGGGTATCTGTAAAATATTTGTGCAGCGAAAGAGCCGTTACCAGAAGAAAGAAAAAGACACTGAAGGCCCAGCGGTGGTTAACAAAATTGATAAGCCGCTGTGCCATTAAGGGTGTGCTTCAGCGTAGGCCGTCACAATGCGGGGCAGATCTTTAAAAGTTTTTTTCAGTTCTGTCAGTATGGCATTTTCAATCAGCCCACCCACAGCAAAGATGCCCACCCTTGCATCGCCCTTTAACGAAAGGGTGATGCTATTATCACCCGTGGCTACCGCTGAAAAGGTTCCGCCAATTTTAATACTGTCTGCCAGAATTGGCGGGGTCGTATTGAAGTTAATTGTATAATTCTCAAGATCTTTCTGCTGCACATCGGTGTAGAAAAGGTCTTCTTTACCCAGAACCTTTGCAATAATGCCGCGCAGGGCCCCGGGTACATTAGGTGTCACTTTAACAGTGCGGTGAACAATGCTGCCTGCCGGTTTCTCTTCAAGCAGCTCAATTGATTCAAGGTTCACATAAGAGAGTTGAAACTGTTCGAAACTGTCGGTGAAGAAAAAGCTCCAGAATTTTTCGATATTTAAAGGAATATGCGTCTCGATATTCATGACTGCCATTGGTCACCCCCATAGTTCTCGCCTGCGATCAAGCTGCCCACCCCGTGATCGGTGAAGATTTCAAGCAGCACCGCGTGGGGTACCCGGCCATCAATAATGTGGGCCGAAGTCACACCGCTTTTTACCGCAGACAGGGCACAGTTGATTTTGGGCAGCATGCCGCCATGAATAGTGCCTTCTTTGATGAGGCGGTCAACGTGCTCTGTGGTTAAGCCAGTAAGAACCTCGCCGTCTTTGTCGCACACCCCGGCGGTGTTGGTGAGCAGCATGAGCTTTTCAGCTTTTAAAAACTCTGCGACCTTACCAGCCACCAGATCTGCATTTATGTTGTATGAGCGGCCTTCTGTATCAACGCCAATGGGCGCAATCACCGGAATAAAATCGCCGCTGACCAGCATATCAAGCACGTCGGTATTTATAAAGTCAACTTCGCCCACATGACCCAGATCGATAATTTCAGGAGCATTCATTTCTGGTGAGTCTCGTTTAACTACCAGTTGCTTAGCTCGAATGAGGCTGCCGTCTTTACCGGTGAGACCTACGGCCTTGCCGCCATTGTGATTCAACAGGTTTACAATCTCTTTGTTAACCAGCCCACCAAGCACCATCTCTACAACATCCATAGTTTCGGCATCAGTCACCCGCATACCATCAATGAACTTGCTTTCTTTACCAATACGCTCAAGCAGGCTGCCGATCTGGGGGCCGCCACCATGAACCACCACCGGGTTTATACCAACCAGTTTTGCCAGTACGATGTCGCGGGCGAAACTGGCCTTGAG
>CAZHLC010000346.1:0-2503 GCA_964532545.1 uncultured Leptospiraceae bacterium
GTTTGTTGATTACTCAATGGGCGAATCAAAACGTGACATCTGGGATTGTAAAGTAAACGGTGTTTCTTACTCAGCACCTCTGAAAGCCAACATTCGCCTCATCGCCATGGAAACTGGCGAGGTTCGCGAGCAAGAAGTGTACATGGGCGATCTTCCTCTGATGACCCCCACTGGTACCTTCATTATTAACGGCGCCGAGAGAGTCGTAGTTAACCAGCTGCATCGTTCACCTGGTATTTTTATTTTCTATGATGAAAATAAAGACGCTTATTCATCGCGTATTATTCCTGACCACAAAGGTTCATGGCTTGAATTTGAACTTGATAACAAAGGTTTGCTGATTGCCCGTATTGATCGACGCAAGAAGTTTCCTTTTACTCTTTTAGTTAAAGCTCTTGGCCACGGTACTAACGAAGAGGTACTGCGAACCTTTTATGAAACAGAGAGCATCACGATCAAAGGCGCCCATGCCAAAACGCTGCAGAAATTCTACAGCCGCCGGGTGTGTCATGATGTGATTCACCCTGAAACCGGCGAGATTCTGATTGAAGCTGGTTCTACCATTAACGAAGATAATCTTGATATTATTCGCGAGGCCAAGGTTGATAGTATTGATTTAATCATCAATCAGGGCCTTGGCGATGACATGGTTGTGGTACAAGCCCTTGAAAAAGACGGGGTAAACAGCACTGAAGAAGCCCTTGTAGAGTTTCTGAAGATTCAACGCCCCCTTGAGTACAGCGCAGACAGTGGTGACCCTGAAAAACGGGCCCGCAATGTCGAGCGTGCCCAGGCCGAACTGCAAAGACTGTTCTTTGACCCCAAAACCTATAATCTGGGTGCTGTGGGCCGCTATAAGATCAATGCCAAATTTCATCACCAGAACAAAAAAATGTTCAATGATAAAGTTGAAGAGCAGACCCTGCGACCAGTTGATATCGTCGAAACCCTCAAATACATGGTGAATGTAATCAACGAAGTTGAAGGTTATCAGGTAGATGACATCGACCATCTGGGTAATCGTCGCATTAGAACCGTTGGCGAGCTGCTGACTCTTCAACTCAAAACCGGCTTCTCACGTATGGAGAGGGTGGTAAAAGAGCGTATGAGCATGAACGATGTTGATGTGATGACGCCTCAACTGCTTATTTCTATCAAACCCATTACTGCTGTGCTCAACGAGTTCTTCGGTGCCAGCCAGCTTTCACAATTTATGGATCAGACCAACCCTCTGTCTGAATTGACCCATAAAAGACGCCTCAATGCCCTTGGCCCCGGTGGTTTAACCCGTGAGCGGGCCGGCTTTGAAGTTCGTGACGTTCACTACACTCACTATGGCCGTCTCTGCCCCATTGAAACCCCTGAAGGGCCCAATATTGGTCTGATCACTTCAATGGCGGCCTACGCACGCCTTAACCCCTATGGTTTCATCGAAACCCCATATCGGGTAATTGAAAAAGGTAAAGATACCGGCAAAATCAGATATCTTTCTGCCAACGAAGAAGACCATTACGTTATTGCCCAGGCTAATGCCAAGCTCGATGACAAGGGTGCCTTCGTTGATAAGCTGGTAAGCTGCCGTTACCGCGGTGACTTTCCTCTGAAAAACCCTGACGAAATTGATCTTATGGATGTTGCCCCCCTGCAGGTAGTTTCACTCTCTACCGGGCTGATACCTTTTCTTGAGCACGATGATGCTAACCGAGCTCTCATGGGTTCAAACATGCAGCGTCAGGCCGTACCTCTGCTGCAGCCCGAGGCACCCATTGTTGGTACCGGGCTTGAAGTTCCTATTGCTCATGACTCGGGTGTAACCGTAATTGCCAGAGAAGATGGTATGGTTACCAGAGTTGACAGCACCCATATTGAAGTTAAAGTTTCTAACAGCAAAACTGACAGATACCGCCTGATTAAGTTCAAAAGAACAAACCAGAGCACCTGTCTGAACCAGCACCCCGTAGTTCAATGCTATAATGCCCCTGAAGACGGTAAGGTCACTGACGTAGCTAAAGAAACCATCGCCTTCACCGGTGAGAGTGGCACTGTCTACAATTACCCTCTGAAAACCTTTCAGGGTGAGATGAAAGTTGCTGTTAAAGCAAACAGCAAGGTCAGTCGCGGTGATTTACTGGCTGGCGAGATGGTGTATGGCCCTGTTTACAGCAAAACAGGCGAGTTACAGAAACGCGCTACCATTCTGGCCGATGGTCACTCGACCCGTTATGGTCGTCTGGCTCTTGGTAAGAACATTACTGTGGCCTTCATGCCATGGGATGGCTACAACTTTGAAGATGCCATTGTTTTATCAGAGCGCCTGGTAAAAGACGATGTTTATACTTCAATTCACATAGAAGAATTTGAGATTCAGGCCCGCGAGACCAAACTGGGCCGTGAAATGATTACCCGTGATATACCCAACATTGGTGAGCGGGCGTTTCGCGATCTTGATGAAGATGGTATTATCAGAATTGGCGCCGAGGTTCGCGCTGGCGATATTCTGGTT
>CAZHLC010000346.1:2522-5260 GCA_964532545.1 uncultured Leptospiraceae bacterium
TTCTGGTTGGTATGGTAACACCCAAGGGTGACACTGATCTGACCCCCGAATACCGACTGCTGCACAGTATTTTCGGTGAAAAAGCCAAAGAAGTTCGTGACAGTTCACTGCGTGTGCCTAACGGCCACGGCGGCATTGTCGTAGACATTAAACGTTTTAATCGCGATGCCGGTGATGAACTGCCTGCAGGTATTACCGAGTCTGTAAAAGTATACGTTGCCCAGAAACGTAAAATCTCGGTTGGTGATAAAATGGCCGGCCGTCACGGTAACAAGGGTGTTATCTCGGTAATTCTGCCTGAGCAAGACATGCCCTTTCTACCAGATGGCACCCCCATTGATATTGTATTGAACCCCCTCGGTGTACCTTCGCGTATGAACCTGGGGCAGATTTTTGAAACACAGCTGGGCTACGCCGGTAAGCTGCTGGGGCTTCATTTTGAAACTCCGGTTTTTGACGGCGCAGGCTGGGCAGACATTGAAAACTATATGAAAAAAGCCGACCTGCCGGTTTCATCAAAGCAGAACCTGCGCGATGGCCGTACCGGCGATTTCTTTGAGCAGGCTGCCTTTGTGGGCACCATCTACATGCTCAAGCTGTCTCATATGATCGAAGATAAAATGCATGCCCGCTCAACCGGCCCTTACTCTCTGGTTACCCAGCAGCCGCTGGGTGGTAAGGCGCAATTTGGTGGTCAGCGTCTGGGTGAGATGGAAGTATGGGCCCTCGAAGCCTATGGTGCCGCTCATACACTGCAAGAACTGCTTACCGTCAAATCAGACGATATGCTGGGGCGTGCCCGGGTTTACGAATCGATCGTAAAGGGTATTCACGCCATCAAGCCGGGTATACCTGAATCGTTTAACGTATTGATTAAAGAAATCAGATCACTGGCCCTCGATATTTCGGTGCTTGACTCAACCGGTGAAGCAGTTGAAGTATCAGAGATGGAAGATGACTATGGCAAGGCCAAGCGGCGAATCAAAATTGATTCGGTAGAGAATAAATAAAAAACACAGGAGCAAATCGTGCGCGATTTTCATGACTTCAGTAAAATCAGAATCAAACTGGCTTCTCCTGAAAAGATCAGAGACTGGTCTTTCGGTGAGGTTAAAAAGCCCGAGACTATAAACTACCGAACTCTAAAGCCCGAACGTGATGGTCTTTTCTGCGAAAAAATCTTTGGCACCACCAAAGAATGGGAATGCTACTGCGGTAAGTTCAAGAGCATTCGCTACAAAGGTGTTGTCTGCGATAAGTGCGGCGTAGAGGTTACTCACTATAAAGTTCGCCGTGAACGTATGGGTCATATCGAACTGTCATACCCGGTAGCCCATATCTGGTATTACCGCACAGTTCCCAGCCGTATCGCCCTTGTGCTGAATATGGCCGCTAATGATATCAAAAGTATTCTTTATTTTGAGCGCTATGTGGTTATTGAGCCCGGCGACTCAGGCCTTGAAGCCAAGCAGCTGATTACGCAAGACGACTATAACCGCCTGATGGATCAGCACGGCGACAGTGTTTACGCCTCAATCGGCGCAGACGCTATCAAAGAGCTTCTGGCCATGACCAATCTTGAAGAAGAGATTCGTCTCATCAGGGTAAAAATTGGTGAAAAGAAAAAAATCAGCGACAAACGAATTCTCAAACGCCTTGAGATTCTTGAAGCTTTTCGCGACAGTGGTAACCGCCCCGAATGGATGGTTCTCGATGTAATTCCTGTACTGCCCCCCGAGCTGCGCCCCATGGTTCAGCTTGAAGGTGGCCGCTTTGCTACTTCAGACTTGAATGACCTTTATCGCCGTGTTATTAACCGTAATAACCGTCTGAAAAGACTGCTGGCTCTGAAAGCACCTGACATTATTGTTTGTAACGAAAAACGAATGCTGCAAGAGTCAGTCGACGCTCTGTTTGACAACTCTCGCCGTAAAAAAGCCATTAAAGGCAAGGGTAATAGGCCCCTTAAGTCTCTTTCTGATATGCTTAAGGGCAAGCAGGGCCGCTTCAGACAGAACCTGCTTGGTAAACGCGTTGATTACTCGGGTCGTACTGTGATTGTAGTAGGCCCTGAGCTGAAAATCTACCAGTGTGGTATTCCTAAAAAGATGGCTCTTGAGCTATTCAAACCCTTCATTATGAAGTGGCTGGTTGAGCGCGAATATACCCAGAACATCAAATCTGCCAAGCGCATGATAGACAATGAAGAACGTGAAGTTTTTCAGGGTCTTGAAGAAGTTATTCATGAGCACCCGGTTATGCTGAACCGGGCACCGACGCTGCACCGTCTTGGTATTCAGGCCTTTCTGCCCGTGCTGGTTGAAGGCAAGGCCATTCAGCTGCACCCCCTTGTTTGTCATGCTTTTAACGCTGACTTTGATGGCGATCAGATGGCAATTCATGTGCCTCTTTCGCCGCGGGCGCAGTTAGAGTGCTGGCTGCTGATTCTTTCAGCCCACAATCTGCTGAACCCGGCCAATGGTCACCCCATTGTAGGCCCCACACAAGATATGATTCTTGGCCTGTATTATCTCACTACCGAGATGACCAAGGGCAAGGGCGAAGGCACGCTGTTCGACAGCATCGAAGAAGTCATGTATGCCCTTGACCGGGGTATTATTGAACACCGGGCGAAAATTCAATTCTTGATGAACGATCGCCTGATTGAGACTACCCCTGGTAAGCTGATTTTTAATCAAATGCTACCGGTTGATTATGCCTACGTAAACCGGCCGGTA
>CAZHLC010000347.1:0-5248 GCA_964532545.1 uncultured Leptospiraceae bacterium
AGTCTTGATGACCTGATCATCGATCTCATTGGCTACCATCTTTATCTTCATCTTCTCTTGCACAATCAGGCTGAGGGTGCGCCCACCCCCAGAGCCAACCAGAAGTACTTTTGCATTCTCGGGCAGCTGGTTTTTCAAAAGAGCGGTGGGCAGCTCATCATCTTTGAGGGTTGGGCCGGTCGTCCACATTGGCATATAGTTGTAGAAGGCGGTGAGCAATTCACCCTCTGCGGCCCGGTGGCTGATGAAGTCAAGGCGGTGGTAAGCTGACCAGACTGTATGTTCATGCCGGGGATTTTTAATATCAAGAGTATAAAGTTTCGGTTCAACCAGGGTAAAAAGCAGTGCGGCCAATACCAGCCCGCCGGTAGTCATGGCTACTTTGACATAGGTGTTTCTGTAGATGAAGAACAGTAGAGTAACTGCGCTGAGGGCAATCAGAGTGGCAGGCCCGAAGCCGGGTTTTAATACGATGGCCAGCAGAAAACCCAGCAAAAAGCCCGTTGAGTAAGAGATTAACACCAGCACGGCATTGAGTTCTGACCTCAGCTCGATGGCAAAACGTTTGCCCCAGAGATAAAAGAAAAATGAAGCCAGTAGAAACAGGCTGAGCAGTAGAACGATACCCGAAATATTAAAGAAGTCAGGTGCCCCCTGTTTTTTGTTATTGATCCACCTCATGACGGCATCCCAGTCAAAGACGGTCAGGGGAATGTAAGCAAGGCTAATGAGCCCCAGCACAACCAGGGTATTGAAGATCTTGCGGGTGGTGCTGAGCTCGCCCTGGGGTTTGAAGAAACCAATACCCAGAAAAACCAGGCCAAAGCCATAAACAAAGGTTCGCAGCCAGATAAAGGGCAGTCTTTCTGCAATACTCTGATTCAGCCCAATAATAAAAAGGTGAACGGCCAGGCCGATGAGAAAGGCCGGTAGATATACCAGAGTTTTCTTTAACACGGCTCTGGCAGCATGATACCACCCGATATGATGGCCAGTGCAATTTTAAAATAGCTTGACGTTTTCGCCGGCAACCCCCGTTTTCAGAGCATGGGCACTTTGCTGGCAGAGCGCTACACAGATGAGGCTTTTTTTAAACGCGAAAGACGCCTGTTTGAAAAATATCCGCTGCTCGCCGGGCACAGTTCTCAGTTTAAAAAAGCCGGTGATTATACCACGCAGAAAATCTTCGAGCGTGAAGCGCTGCTGCTGCACAATGGCAGCGAAACTAATGCCTTCTATAATTACTGTGCGCACCGGGGTATGCGGTTGCTTGAGGGCAGTGGTCGCAGCAGGCAGCTGCAGTGTTCGTATCATGGCTGGTGTTATGATTTTAATGGCCAGCGCATAAGTGACCAGGGGCGCCAGCGCCTTGAACCACTGGGTCTGCAGCGCTGGCAGGGCCTGCTGTTTGTCAACCAGTCTAAAGTCGATAACAGTTACTTTGCCGGCCTCAGTGAAATTCTAAAACCCTACAGGCTTGACACATTAGAGCTGGCGCAGCATCGCAAAGTAGCGGTCAACTGCAACTGGAAGGCTCTAGTCGACAATGTGATTGAAGATTACCATGTCTCAACTGTTCATAAAAGCTCTCTGGCCCGCTTTTTTGAATTATCAGAGGTCAATTACCGTAAACTCGATAACCATGTGGTTATTAACGCCCGTCTTGAGCAACGTATTGCTCAGGGGCTCTTGCAGAATCTGAGTAAGCCGCCTTACCTGCAGCTTGAACCCCACCATTGGAATGTTTACCAGAAGATACTGGTTTTTCCTAATACGGTTATCAATGTTTCACCATATTTTATGACCAGCTACACGGCCTGGCCTGTTGCTGTAAATCGATGTCTACTTGAATTCAGGTTTTACCGGCGGGCCGGCCTTGGCCTTCTGAAGGGTACGGTGCTGGGGTTACGTAACCTGCTTACTCTATTCTTCTCAAAGAAAATATTGAAAGAAGATCTGTCTATTTTAGAAACTTACCAGGCTTCTCTGGCTGCCCGCATGATCAAACGCCATGCCCTGCAGCCTCAAGAAGAGGGCATGGCTCTTTTTCATCAGCAGGTTGACCGGGCTCTGAAACAGCGGTGAGTTAAAACACAGCGCCTAACAGCTGCCCCGCATTAAAGGCAATGTTGGGGGTTACAAAACACTCATGCCCACAGAAGCACTTCTCAGCCTTTTGCTTCGCCACCAGTTGGTGTTTTCCTGGTGAGGCCCAGAGTTTTTTAAAATTAAAGTCAAAATCACGCAGTGAGCCAATGGTTTCTGAGCGGTTTTCACACAGGGGTACTGTGCCGTCGGCCAGTATGACTGCATTAATCTGGCCGGCATAGCAGGGCGATACATACCTTTGGTTGATCTGTTCATCGACCACCCGCTGGGCCTTGGCATGATGCAGCCGGCTGCCCACGGTACTGTACTGTTTTGAAACTGATTTGCTGGCCAGTTGCTGGTTCAGGCGCAGATATTTTCTGCCATCAAGCTGAACGAAATGACTCTGCTCAGCCGGGGCTCTGACCAGGGTCAGGCCCATGCTGTCTGGCTGCAGCTCTGTTTCGATAAAGTTTAACAGCGGTTCTATACCGTCTTGTGTCTCAGCTGAGTAGACTGAAGCCGTGTGAACAATAAGCCGGTCACCATACTGTTCTTTTTTCTGCTTGAGCTCACTTAAACTCTGGCAGATACTTGCGAAACTGCCCGGCAGCCTGCGCAGTTCATCATGCTTTTCTTTAAGAGCATCGATTGAAAAAGAAATGCACAGTGAATTCAGTCGGTCTTCGCTGAGCACTTTATCAACGAACTCAAAGATTTTATCGGGGTAGCTGCCGTTTGTGGGTACAGAGATGTTCTGCACTTTTGAGTATTTGATAAAGCTACGGGCGATTTCTGCCAGTTGATTGTTTAAGAAGGGCTCGCCACCAGTCAGAATCAGCAGACTGAATGGGGCGATACTCTGGGCCACCCGCTGCCACTCGTCGAGACTGAGCATGTCTACTGGCTTATTCAAAGAGTCGGCGAAAAAGCAGAATGAGCACGATGCGTTACAGCGGTGAGTCGCAAACAGGGTGATGACTTCGGGCTGGGCATGTTTTTTGAGAAAGATTTTGCGAGCCAACCGTGGGTAAGAAGCAAGGTTGCTACTCATTATACCATTTGGGGGTGACCAGGTCAATGCCTGTGCGCCGGTTGAGCGTTTTTTCTTTAACGGCATCAAACAGAACCCGCATGGTTACTTTAAACCACCAGATGTACATGCGCCGTTTGTACTTATAGGGCGAGAATAAACCGCGCATCAACCAGCGAAAAGTCACAACCTTTTTAAAAAGCTTGTAAACTTCCCAAGCCAGTTCTTCACGGGTCAAATGATCAGTGGCTACGATGGGGGTATTGAGGTCATATTTTGAATAGTCTTCTTCCATCTCGATGCCCATTTCTTTATATCGCTTAAACATGGGCGTACCCGGAAAAGGGGTTAGAATATGAAAGGCCGGAAAATCTACTTTCAATTTTTTAACATAATTCAGCAGGCTTTTAATACTTTCTTTTGATTCTTGCTGGTTGCCAACAATGAAGGTGGTCTGCAGAAAAACGGAGGGATACTTCTTTTTAAAAATATCTATGACCTTCTCACTGTCGTTAGCAGAGTAAAAGGTTTTATTATAGTTATCAAGCACTTTCTGTGATACATGTTCAACGCCGGTGCAGAAATGCGACAGACCTGAGCGCACCAGTTTTTCGAGAATGCCACGTTTCTCGTCGCGCAGCATAAAGTCAGCCCGCATGAAGGCAAACCAGTTTATTTTGATATCGTTTTTAAAAATGGCTTCTGCAAATTGATCGTTCCATTTTGCTGAAATATTCCATGAGTCGTCGGTGAACAGCAGGCAGTGTTTACCATAATCACGGGTGATGATCTGTATTTCTTCAATCACCCGATCAACTGATTTGGTGCGCCACTGGGGGAATATTTTTTCTATACCATCATCGTCTACCGTGCGTTTGGCCATACTCGTCCACCATACGCAGAATTCGCAGTCAGAAATACATCCCCGACTGTGGTGAATGGTCATGCCGCCGGGTGAAAACAGATAACGAGATCTGCCATATGCTTTCACTGGCAGCAGGTCATAGGCCGGAAAAGGCAGCTCATCAAGGTTTTTAATCAGCGGCTGGGGCGCGTTTTCGATGACTTCATTGTTGTTATTCTTCCATACGATGCCCTTGACGTTGCGGTAATCGGGTTTGACTTTTTCAATTTCTTGCAGCAACTGTTTGAAAGTCGCTTCACCTTCACCTTTGACGATGAAATCAATCGGGTGGTCGCGCACAATCTCTTTTGCGCAGGTTGTCATGTGTACCCCGCCGCCGACCACCTTTGTGTGAGGGCTTACCTCTTTGATGAGTTCAATCAGCTTTGCTGCCTCGTGTATGTAGAGGGTATGCGACTCGTTGATGCCAACCACTTCGGGCTGCTCATCTTTGATCATCTGCCGCAGGCTGCGCCAGCCAATTTTCGAAACCATGCAGTCTACGGCTTTTACCTGGTGGCCTTCGTCGCGGGCAATGGCGCCTACGGTGGGCATCCACTGGGGTAGTACAAAGTTGTCTTCTTCGTTCAGGTAGGGCCAGAACTTGCGGGGTGAATTAACCAGCATTACTTTCATATAATGGCCAGCCTGCCAATCTGTGGTTTTACAAAGATACGTCTTATCAGCCCATAGGCGCAGCCTGCCAGAATGGCCAGCTGGTCTGTGAACAGCATCGGCACCCATACAGGCCTGAAGACACGGGCCAGGCGTACGATCGCATAGAGGTCAGCTGCAAGGGCGGTAATGATCATGGCGGCAGAGACTGCCCCGAAGGCCAGGTTCAAAAAAGCAAAAGGTAAAAGCGCCAGCCCCAGTGCAAACATCAGTAAATTAACTTTCTTCTGGGTGCTTACATATGAGTGGGCTTCATCTAATTGCCCTAGAAAGAGAACTTCATCAGCGGCCCTCGTGAAATCAGTTTTTAGCAGCGCTGCCAGGCTGTACCTGTGATAATGTTTGCCCTTGAAAGCTGGCAAAAAGTATACAGGTTGATTCAACTTGAAGAGTTTGTTGCCCAGTAGGCGGTCTTCAAGACTGGCACCTCGAATATGTTCGTCGAAGCCACCTGCTTTCTCAAAAGCGCCGCGTCTCATGAGGCAGAGTGATGAACCCAACAGAGCAATAGGCCCGCTGGGCAGCTGGTTTATATTGAGCATTTGCTG
>CAZHLC010000348.1:0-5243 GCA_964532545.1 uncultured Leptospiraceae bacterium
CTACCGGCACCTATTCTTCATCTGGTGATGTGATTACCCTGAACCAGGCAGGCTGTGGCAGCGGTCAATACAACGTTGTCGGCACTACTAATCACATCGCTCTTACCCTGATCACAGACAGCTGTGCCGAAAGAATCCCTCTTATGGCCCAGTATGGTCAGATGACCAGACAATAATCAGTCTTTGTCAGAAAACCAGGCAAGACCCCACGATATAATCGTTCTCGGTTGCGGCCTTGCCGGCTCGATACTCTCACTCATTTTACAGGCAAAAGGTTACCGGGTAAAAGTTTTACACCGGCCTAAACAGGGTTTGCAGGTGGGTGAATCAATCGCCCCTGAAGCCTCGCAGATTTTGCTGCATCTATCACGCAAATACAATGTGACGGCGCTGAAGCGTATGACGACCTATGAGTCGATACAGCATTATTATCCCTCTGTGCGCTGCTATCCCAAACGGTTTTTTCATTTTTATTTTCCCGGTGCTCATGAACATGTTTACAATCAGATGACCCGCTATCCGGCCCTGGCCGATATACATGCCCACAGGCCCAGCTTTGACGGGCAGCTGTACAAGTTAGTCAATGAAGCAGATATCGATCTAGAGGTTATTGATTCGGTTGAGCAGGTCGAGAATACCGCAGATGCAGTGCATGTATCTTATTCTTCGGGCGGGCAGTCGTTAAAAACCAGCGGTTCACTGCTGATTGACTGTACTGGTGCTGCCTCTGTGGTCAGCCGGCTGAAGGGGTGGCATACAAAAGAAGAAACACTCTATCAGGTATCTTGTCTTTACTCACATTTCAAAAAATCACCAGAGATACCCGGTTTTGATTACAATCGCTCAGCTGCCACCAGCCACTTTCTTTTTAAGAAATCATGGGCCTGGCATATACCCATTGATGAGAATACCGTAAGCTTTGGCAAACTGAGTCTGGGCCGTGGCATTACCAAAGAAGAAATGATTAAAGAGGTTGAAAGCTCTGAGCACCAGTGCCTTGATTTTAAAGAGGCCGAATGGCACTTTATTCAAGATTTGCAGTACCGTTCGAGCCAGATGGTTGATGACCGTATTATACTTATGCCCCAGGCCGCGTTTCTGATTGATCCGTTTCTCAGCCCGGGGGTTTATCTGGCCATGCTGGCCATTTACCGCATCGATGAAATGATTGATGGCCTGTTTGCCAGAGGGTCTTTCAAACGGTCAGAGATGCTTTCTTATGAGCAGAACTTTTTTACAGAGGCCAATGCTCTGCAGTATTTCTTTCACAGCTTTTATTTCACCTTTCAGCAGCCAGCTTTGTTTTATGCCTATTACGAACTTTTTCGTATGCTGGTGGTGATGAATGGTATTTCGTTGATACCTGATATTGAGCATAAGGTGAGCCATAACATGTTCTTGCTGGGCGACAAACGTATTGTGAACCTCATACGCAATCTGCATTCGTTTCTAATGCAGGCCGACAAAGAAGGCAGGCTCGATGACCCCCAGACCGCCTCTACTTTGAGAAAGATGATTCATGGTGAAGGGGGCTTTCTGAACCCCAGCACCGGCTACAGTAAGACACGGGCCAGCAATGACTATGATCTGCCGGTGCTCAGTGTTTTTAAATGGCTGGCCAGCAACTGGCCTTTGCGCAAGGTTTTCTATGTGTTCACTTACTTAATACGCAGATACCTGCGTGATATTGCTCTGCGTATTCGGTTCTTTTTTACCTCCGCTGTTAAGCCGAGCGCTTCGAATTATTGAGGGGCCCTTTCGTAAAGTCACCCCAGGCGTAGAGCTTTTGAGCAAACCACTCGGTAATCGCAGGAAAAAACCTGTGCACCAGCAAGCCTGTTTTGTAGACAAAGTTCAGGGTACGAAATCTGAATGCCTTGTTGTCTGCAAAATGCCAGAACTGCTTTTCTTTTTCAGGGCCAGCAATGCTGATGTTGGGTATACTCTTCCACCAGAAACTGGCATCTTTGAGAATGGCATTGGTATGCTTTTTTACATCGGCTATGGCCTGCCCGTAGCTTTCGCTCTCACGCAGATAGGTGGCAGAATATTCGAGTTGAGATATAAAGCCTTCTTTCTTATCGACCGTACGAATGTCTTCGATAAGTCGATCTAGATTGCGCAGCGTAGTTGAGGTGGTATGAAATTCATCGATCGAAAAGGCAATGGTGCCCCCCTTGAATGAGTTCAACAGAAAATCGAGTGAATCTTCGCGGGGCTCAGCGGCCGCCTCATAGTATAAACGAACATCATAATTCTTATTGAATACCTTTCGGCTGTAGCTTGCCGGCAGCAGGCCCAGAACATCCCAGAACATATTTACCATGGTGAGCCCGGGGTCATTGCTGATCTGTTCTAGCTCGGCCTGCAGCACCTCTGCTGAGCGTATCACAACCCCCCGGTTAAAATAATTTTTCTGCTCGGCCGGCGAACCAATGCAGTGGTCACAGGCCAGGGGGCAGCCCTTGAAGGGCAGGGCGAAGGGGTGAATAGGTAGAATACGGTTGCCTTTTCTTGAATGATACTGGTATACTTTCTTTTTAAAGGTGGGAAAGAAATCGTAATCAAGGTAGTTGAGTGCATCAAACTCTTCACGGGTGATGCGATACGACCATGAAGAGATAAAGTCTTTATGCACCAGATTCGGTATCTCTTCGACACTGCCACCTTCAAGCAGAGCATTTACAAGTCTACGCAGGGGTTCTTCGGTGTCGCCCCGTATAATAAAGTCGATATCTGTTTTTGATACAATCTGCTGTGCGTAGGTGGTGGCTGTAAGCCCACCGGCAATAATGCTCAGATGAGGGTTGACTTTCTTGAGGCGGCGGGCCAGTTTCAGCGCCCCGGGCAGCGACAGGTACCAGTGAATATCAATTAAGACAACCCGGGCTTCTCTGATGTGATAAGATTTAACTTCATCTTCAAACAGGCCCAGGGCAGGTACATCGAGTTGATTGATTAACGCCGGAATAGAGAGAGGAATAATCTCTCTCATCATCATTTGTGATTTTGGATGTATATAAAGTACTTTTTCTATCTTCATACCTGCCACATTCTATTGACATCGCCAATGGCGGCAATGTCAACGAAAAAACCCGGCTGCTGAAGACCCGCTACTCTGCCCGCTTGCAGCTGTACTTTGAGCCTGCTTTACAGGCCCTGGCGTACCAGTCTTTGGCAAGGGCGGTGTTTTTATCTACGCCACGGCCGAAGCGATAAAAATCACCCAGGTAATGGCAGGCATTGGCAATATCTTCTTTGCAGGCCCTGCGGTAAAGCTCACGGGCCTTGCCATAGTCGCGTTCAACGCCACGGCCGTAGGCATAGAGCACCCCCAGCTCTTTGCAGCCCTGGGCATGCCCACCATCACAGCCTTTTTTGAGATAGGTGCGGGCAGCTACATAGTCTTTTTTATGACCCCAGGTGCCAAAGGCCTTGCGAACACCTACGCTGGTACAGGCCCGCGGTTTGCCGGCCCTGCATTCTCGTTCGGGTTTGCCCGGGTCTTTTTTCATCTTCTGGTAGACTTCTTTGATTTGTTCTGATTGGTCTTGTTTACAGTGGTAAAATGTAGTTATGATCATCACTGCAAGAAGGTAGTTGCGCATGAAGTTTTCTGCAGTTGGCCCACAGCCTGTCGACTGCGATTTTACAGGTATTTGCTGTACACTCTGAGTAAAAGCTCAGAAATATCGATTATGGTACCTTTAGTTATTCCTGAGTTGCAGAATTTAGATCAGGCTTCGGCTATGAAAATGTTTGAGGGCCTTGAGCCCGTTGATACCAACTTCATGCTGGGCCGGTGGAAAGGTGGCGAAGTGCCCACTGGTAATAACATCGATGGTATTCTCGAAGTATCTGGCTGGTACGGCAAAATCTTTGTCAGCGAAGAAGAAGTTCACCCCCTGGTGATGTACCGTGGCAGCGACAGCCTGTTTGCCCTGAACCCGGCCTTTATGCCGGTAGGTCTAATGCATCTGGTGCCTCGAACTGAATTGTTACACACCTTTATACAAATCAGCAGTCTGCTGACTGGTACACGCACCTCAAAGGCGCGTCTGCGCATGGTTGAATACCGGGGCAAATCAAGTGCCGCCATGGTTTATGACCAACTGCCCATTATTGATTGTTTTCGCAAAATTGATGAGAAAACCGTGCTGGGCGTGATGGATATGAAAGGCGCTGAGCAGCCTTATTTCTTTTTCTTACAGCGTGACAACACGCCTATGAAAATGGGTTTCTGAAGTCAGAGCCTTATCGTTAATAGAGCCAGGGCCACATAAAATGCGGCGATGGTAAGTACAGCATACTTGAGCATGCCTACCTTCTTTTTCTAACGAATACTTTTTTATAGCTGGTGTATTCACTGGTGGTCATGTGTACATAGTACACGCCGAAGTTGACCCGGCCACCCCGGTCTGTATCACCATACCAGAATAGCTGGCCAGTGTCACCGCTGAAACTGCGTGTGCCAAAGTCTTTAACCTTTTCGCCCGTCAGACTATAGATCTTGACAGAGACCTGTTTGTCACTGGGTGTCTTAAAGGTGATCAGCGCATATTCACCTTTATTAAAATCTGGGTAGTTGCGTCGCACCTCAAGCTTCTCTTCGAGGGCCCGGGCAATAATTTGAGAGCTGCTAACAGGAAAGCCGTTGTTGGTGGCAAAGGTGCCGGCAGCATCGGTAACCTGAAGTTGAATGGTGGTGCCGGGGTTAGCCTGGGGTTTCAGTTCTATGGCCAGCGTAAAACTTCTGGTCTCACTGACTGCAAAACTGATGTCACTGAAAGATAACACACCGGCCACAATGTTTGTAGTACTGGCAATGTCGTTGCCGGTGCTGTCTTTGAGAATAATTCTGTTTATAGTGTTACTGTCATTGGGGGTGGCGGCTACCGTGAGGCCATTCATAATGGTTGGGGCATTGCCCGGGGTCACATTGGTAATTGAAAATTTCAGAAGGTCACCCCGGGCACCGCTCTGAATGGGTGCCGAGGTTGAATCGTCGCTGATCAACGCGCCATCGACCAGGCCCTGCTCAAAATAAAGCTCTGTGCCAGTACTGCCTGTTGTATCAACGGGGTTTAAGTCAGATGTAGCTGCGTTGCCAGTGTTGGCATCTATACAGCTGGCAGGGCATGCAGAGAGATCAAATCGCAGCTTGAAGTTCTTTGAGGCCACTGGCAATGACCCCTCATAGAAGATGGCAGGGGCGGCTTCTACTTTGGCCACCAGAAACAGGG
>CAZHLC010000349.1:0-5235 GCA_964532545.1 uncultured Leptospiraceae bacterium
GTTTCGTACCGCCTCTCAAAGGTCAGCCTCAATGCACTTACACGCATTGCTGCTGATGAGATTGGTTCAGACAACATTCTGGTAAATACCATGTGCCCCGGTTGGGTTCGCACCGATATGGGGGGCCAGAGTGCCACCCGTGATGTCAAAGAAGGTGCCGACACTGCAGTGTATCTGACCGAGCTGCCCGATGGTGGCCCCAGCGGCAAATTCTTTCGTGATCGTAAAGAAATACCCTGGTAGGTGACATGCTGGTCTTCGGGTTTGGGTCGCTGGTCAATCATCACAGCCTGTCTAAAACACTGGGTAGGCCCGTAGAAGATTTAGCCCCGGCCTGGCTGTTTGGGTATCGCCGCCTCTGGAATGTGGCCGTCGAAAACCATCGGGCCACCTATAACCACTACCTTGACCCAGAAACCGGTGAACGCCCCCCGGTACATATCACCTTCTTAAACATCGAAGAAGCCGCCGATGCAAAAATCAACGGCGTGATTTTCGAGGTTTCAGAGCGCGAGCTTGGTTATCTCGATGAAAGAGAGCATAACTATGACCGAGTCGATGTAACTGCCGGGGTACAGATTGAAAGCGACCGGCAGGTTTTTACCTATATCGGTAAAGACAGCTCAATTGACTGTTTTCACCGCGGCAAAGAGAAAGACCTCAGCGTAATCAGCGCCGGCTATGCCCAGATTGTCGCAGAGGGCTTTCAAGCCCTGGGCCATGATTTCTTCAGCGATTATCACCAGACTACCCAGAAACCCCAGGTTCCCCTACGACAATTATTATCCCATAGAGGTTAAAACTCCTTGTCAGTGACCTTACCTGGCCGTGTGTTCTTCATATGGTATTTGCCAGTGATTTCATCTATAACTTTCAGTTCATTTCGTGCAATTAATATTCCCGTGGTAGGAATCTGTTCAAGAAAATAAACTTTGTCTGCTTCTACCTGAAGCTCGACTTCAGTTGCATTTTCTGCTTTAGAAATGATCTTATGGGTACCCGGGCTGAGATTGAAGTAGATGTGCTCAGAACCCGTAGTTGAACCCACTTCGTTGTCTGCATCTTTTTTGCCTATGTATATTTCAAAAGAAACGAAAGCACCGTAGCTACTGGGTCTTACAATGTATACTATTGCATAGCCGTCTTTCGGTTTCGCTGGCAACTCATATGATGCAATCTGCTGCCTCATCTCAGACTGAGTAGGCAAAGTTGCACAACTGGTTATTAGAATCAACAAAACATAGAGACAGGCTATTCTTTTCACAAGAAACATTAAAAAGCTACCCCCGCATGAAATGGTACATTTAAATAAACGCCGTCAAGGGCCTGCGATGCATTGTCGTATTTTGTATTGAGAGTGAAAACCTCTACAGCAAAACCCAGAAAAAAGTGCTCGTTGAGAAATATCTTCGGGCCAATTGAAACATAATAACCCAGACCACTGGCTGAACCTGAATTAAAAGCTACAGATAAGCCCTGAGCATTTGCACTTGTTTGTATTAAAGATTTGAATTCACTATTCAAGTCAAGACTGGCAATTGTAGCACCGCCAGCGATATAAAGTGCCCATGATCTGAAGACTACACGAAAGGCGGCACCGGCTTTAAACATGCTGTAGTCATACAGACCTATAGAGCCTGAGGCCTGTGAACTCGTCGCACTGGTCGACCCTCTGAAGTAAGCCCCCTGAAAGCCAAAGCCCTGCACTGGAAAAAAACCAATACCGAGGCCATAGGTGTAAGTAGGGTAACTGTCTGGGTCAGGTGTAAGACCGGTTTGCTTCTGCACTCCATCGATCAGATAGCCAAAAGAGAGGTCTAATTGTATTTCAAATTTTGGTGCAATCTGCCCTTCTGCTTCTGGGTCGTATTTCTGCAGTTCTGCATAGACTGTCGAAAAAGAGAGAAGACCCATCAAAAATATCAACTTTCTCAGCATAGCGGTATTTTTCTCAGTCGGTTTTCAGAGTCGAGATGTTTTTCAGCGATCACCAAACTACCCCAAAACCCCTTTTTTGCAACAAAACTGCCCCCATGGCGGTCAAAACTGTTGTAAAAATGCAACACTTTTTGCTCGACAGGGTGTTTCAAAGGGATAGTTTAACCCGAATTAACACCGACTTCGCGAGATAAAAAGATAAAGCGAAAGTAAGGAACATAAAAATGCTGAAATATAAAGCTGACTTGGTCACTGTACTGTACATGATCATTACCACCAGCCTGCTTGTTGTGCACTGGTACGTTGGGTTCAATTGGTTTCTTTTTGCCGGCCAGATGATTATGGCCACCACCAGTTTTGCCATTGCCCACAATCACAATCACGTGCCCATGTGGCGCTGGGGATTTCTTAACAAGGTCACCGATTACTGGCTGACCCTTTTCTATGGCTTTCCACCGTATGTATGGAAGCCTACTCACAACCTCAATCATCACAAATTTACCAACAAAGATGGCGACTATACCATCACCTATCGTTTCAGTGAAAAAAACAATCTGCTTACTCTGCTGGCCTACCCCATCGTCAGCGCAGTCTACCAGCAGACCCCCACTACAAATTATCTTAAGCAGATGTGGCGCGTGCAGAAACCCACATTCTTTTTCTATATTTCACAGTATGCTCTGCTCATTGCCTTTCTGGGCACGGCCTTCTACTTTGATTGGTACAAGGCCCTGATGATGATTCTGATTCCCCAGCAGTTCTCAGTGCAGTTTGTTCTAATGATCAACTACATGCAGCACGTACACTGCGACGAAGAATCAGAGTTTAATCACTCACGCAACTTTGTAGGCCTGGGCAGCAGGTTTCTGCTGAACAACGGTCTGCATACGGTTCACCACGAGCAGATGGGCTTACACTGGAGCAAGCTGCCCGAAGCCCATGCTAAGATTGCCCATAAGATCGACCCCTCGCTCAACGAGCGCAGCATGGCCTGGTTCATCTTTCGTAATTACATTCTGGGCATTTTCTTCAAAAGCTGCCGCACCGTTTCTATGCGCACCGAGCATCTTAAACGCGAACCTGAGTTAAAAGCAGCCGCTTGATTTCCAGGGGCCCAGGCGGCCCCTTTCTTCTTCTTTGGCCTTCGGCCGATTTTCCCTGGCGCCTTCGGCGCATTCTCTGTTTTTGGGGCAGGTAGCCCCAAACCGTTACGTTACTTTTCTTTGAAATCGCAAAGAAAAGTAACCAAAAGAAACGATCCGGCAGCTCGCTTACGAAGAATTCGCAGAATTCTTCTCTAGAGGCTGCCGGTTTTGCACTGCCATCCGTGGGTGATGTGCTTGAATCATAATTCGACGCGATGCAAAGCTAATAGAATACATTAAAGAATGCGATTTAAAAAAAAGTAATAATGATTGATTTCTTTGAGGTCAGAGACATGATTAGTGTTCGAGTGCTATCGCATTTTACCTTTAAGATTGCCAATTTGGGCCCAATGAGCTACCAAGCAGTTGCTTCAGGGCCCTGGCCTTCTTAAATGCGATAAAATAGAATGATAAGGCAAGAATTATAGGAAATACAACGCCGAACTCTTTCAGAGCGCTGAGTGCAGTGATGGTTAGAAAAACCAGGGCAAGGCCTCGATACACAAATTCTGGAATGATATTCAAATGCATTACAATGCTGTCTTCTGATTTAACAAATTTAATTTGTATTTCACTTAGATGAGCAAACACCCCCGTAGATCTTCGGGGCTTTACAATCATTGATTTGTAGCCATCAGGCAGTTTAATTTCGGCCTGATGCCCCTCAAAAAAGTTTCTTGGATGATTGGTTACGGTACTCAACTTGATTTCAGCAGAATCTCTGGTAAACGTACTCTGAAACATATTTTTGAGAAATACCCAGGCCAGTTGTCTGTCAAGCCGCAAACTTTCAGCGACCCGGTATATTAAAAGCTGCGAAACGAAATTCTCTTGCCCCTGTCTCACACAGGCTCAATACAAACCTATGTTTGGTATTTTCTTTTTCATTCTGTTGCCCCTTACAGCAGTGATGGTGCCGCTGTTCTTCTGGGTCTGTAGAAAGTATAATGTTACCACCTTTGGTAAGGCCGTTGGCATTGGCTTCATCTTTTATGTAGTTACCGCCCTACTGGTGGCTGCAGGCTTTGCTTTTATTGATTTTAAAGGCAGTGTTCTCGAGGCCATGGGGGCCATGGCTTTTATGAGCATCTATGGCATGGTACTCTTTTCGATAGTATTCATTCCCCTGATACTCTTTCTGGCCTATCGGGTGAAAAGAAAGGCCGAGAGGTCAGGCAGCTGATGCGAATCATTGTTTTACTCAGCGCACTGCTAGCCTGCGGTGCTACCTTATCTGCCAGGCCCACCGTACAGGCCGAATCGTTTCGCTCGATTAACAGCGATGGCTCGGTTTTCTGGGTATTGCAGGCCAATAAGGTTCCCCTGAATCAACGCATAATAAACAAATTTGATGTTAACAGAGACGGTATCGTCGATGAAGATGAAAAGGCCCGCTTTCTTAAAGACATACCGCCCAGTGTTACAAATAGTCTGCTTAAAGATGTTAGCATAAACAGCTCGAAAGCAGAGAGAGGCGAGTACCAGTATGTTCATATGAGCATGCAAATGCATAGTGACGGCAAAAAGAACTACTTCGCCGACCTGACTCTGTTTGCCCGGGCTAAGTACCCGGCACTGCGTGAGAAGAACATGTTTTTCAGAGCTGGTTTAGACATAGATGAATACTTTCGCATAAAAATACCGGCTTCATATAAGATTACCCGCTATGATGGGCTTAAGAACACCAGCATAACAGTCAATCGCCGCTATCTTATTGGCACAGCAAAAGGTAAAATCGTCAGCGTTGAGTTTGAGCGTATGCCATGAAACAACTGATCGCACTCGCTGGCTTATTGGTCTTAACCTTTTCTCTGCAGGCGCAGCCCAGAGAACGTTATGAATCATACAGAACAATAGCTGCTGATGGTTCGATTCTCTGGGTAATGGGGTTGGCCGCTACAGTACCCAGGCAGAGGTTTCTGCTGAAATTTGATAAAAACGATGATGGTAAGATTGATGACAGTGAAAAAGCAGCCGCCCTGGGTACAATGCCCGATGATATTAAAAACAAGGGGCTGACCGAAGAAATCACCATCAATGGCAAGAACCCGACCCAGAGTTACCTTTCTGTAAACTTTCAAGTTGCCGAATACAACGCAGAGCTTTTTGAAATTCAGGTGACCCTCATAGCAAAGTCAAAACCCCAGAAGCT
>CAZHLC010000350.1:0-5227 GCA_964532545.1 uncultured Leptospiraceae bacterium
AGGGCCCACTCAGGGCAAGCTGCTTATTAGCGAAGCTCAATTAGAGCAGGGGCCCATTGAACTGAAGTACGGCTGGCATTTTTACTGGTCTAAGTTAGTCAAACCCGAAGCTTTCAAAGCAGAAAGGCTGCCTCAACCGGTAGTTTCACCAACCCAGCCGTGGAACAAGATCGCAAAGCAGAGCTACCCTTCTCATGGTTTTGCCACCTACCGTCTCAGACTTGAGTTACCGGCTGCAAATATAGGCAGGCAGATGTACGCCCTTAAGCTCAATACCGCCAGCACTGCCATGCGGCTCTTTGTCAATGGCGAGCAGGTCTATGCGGTTGGCCAGGTTGCAACGACTGCTGGGGCCCACCGACCGGGCTATCGCACGGCTGTTATTGTACTGAGGCCCCAGGGTCAGAAGCTTGATCTGGTGGCCCATGTTTCTAATTTTTCAAACCGTTCAGGCGGATTATGGAAGTCACTGCATTTTGGCAAGCTTGAACAGATTCAGACTCTGCGGGTGAGTCGGCTTTTGACCGAGATTCTACTTTTCGGTGGTATCTTGATGATCGGGCTCTATCATCTTGGCCTGTTTTTCAACCGGCAAGAAGACCGGGCTTCTCTGCTGTTCTTTTTCTGTTGCACCATAGTCTGTTTCAGAGTGCTGGCCACAGATGAAACCATTTTGACTCTGTTGTTCGATACAGGTTTTGAAACCGTTGAAAAAATTGCCTACCTTACATTCTATTCATTTCCGCTGTTTGTCAGCTTCTTGATGCTGGCCCTCAATGAGCCGAGGCGCAGACTGTTAAATCTGATTATCTGGCCTCTGCCACTGGTTTTTATCGTGATGGTTCTGGTAACCCCGGTAAGAATTTTTTCTGAGTTTGTGTTTATTTACCAGCTCTATATGATTGTACCGATCATTCTCGGTCTGATGGTTCATGTGAGAGCGATTATATTTAAACGTGATGCTGCGGTGATCTCTTTGGTGGGCAGCCTAATTGCAGTTTTAACGGCAGTGAATGATATTCTATACACACAGCGCCTGATTAATACCGGTTTTATAGTTCCCTATGGGCTGCTGGCCATGATTCTAGCCCAGTCGCAGCTTATGGCCCGCCTTTTTTCAAAGGCCTTCAGGGCAGCGCAGCGTCTGTCAGAAGATCTAGCAGCAACCAATAAATCTTATGCTCGGTTTGTACCTACTGCATTTCTGCGGCAGTTGGCGAAAAAAGATATTCGTGAGATCAAACTGGGCGATCAGGTTGAGCGTGAAATGGCAGTGATGTTCTGTGATATTCGCGACTTTACCACTCTTTCAGAGCAGATGTCACCCAGAGACAATTTTGAATTTCTAAACGGATACATGGGCCGTATGACAGCGCCGGTACTTGAGAATGGCGGCATTATCGATAAGTATATTGGCGATGCTATTATGGCCCTTTTTCCGGCGGTTACAAATCAAGCCATCGATGCGGCCCTGCAGATGCAGCGCATACTGGCTGAATATAATAAAGGGCGCGTTGAAGCCGGCCGGCCCGAGGTCAGAGCGGGCATTGGTATTCATGTCGGAACCCTTATGCTGGGTACCATTGGCTCTCGCGAAAGAATGGATAGCACGGTGATCTCAGATGCTGTGAATGTGGCTTCACGTATCGAAGGTCTGACGAAAAAGTATAATGCTCAGATTATGGTGAGCGAATCTGTGATTGAAAAGCTTCCTGAGCAGTCAAAATATAACCATAAACGTCTCGATTCAGTACTGGTTAAGGGCAAGAGCCAGCAGCTCAATGTTTACGAAATTACCGATAAGACCAGCTAACCAGTCGCATTTTACTGAGTGCAATTGTCGTGGGCTTTCTGCTCAGTAAAAAAAATGCGACTTGTCGCAGGCATTATTGCGTCTAAAAGTGTCACTACTGACAACAGGGTGGCCGCGCAAATATGGGGCATATCTATTTTAGCCAACGATCTGTCTGGCTGACAATCCCGCGTTTGCATTGGTGGCCGCCTTTATTAAACTAAATTCAGGAGCGAAAACATGAAACAAGTTTTTTCATTTTTCAGTGCGGCAACTCTGGCTGTTTTTATGGCCATGCCGCAAACCTCGGTATCAGCAGATGCCATGAGATGCGGGCAGATCGTTAAAGAAACCCGTAAGGCCTGCGTAGTTGCAGCCAAGAAGCTGCCTAAAGATCAGCGTAAAGCTGAGAGGGCCAAGTGTAAAG
This sequence comes from uncultured Leptospiraceae bacterium, assembly GCA_964532545.1. GTDB lineage: Bacteria > Spirochaetota > Leptospiria > Turneriellales > CAZHLC01 > CAZHLC01. The sequence goes on from CAZHLC010000350.1 coordinate 2,220, forward strand.
AAGCTGCCAAGGCTGGCCGTGCTGAGTGTAAAGCCTGCCGCACCAAGTGCAAGGCTGAGAAAAAAGCTGCACGTCAGGCCTGCAAAGCCAAGCCCAAGGCAGAGCGCAAAGCCTGCCGCGCAGAAGTAAAAAAGCGCAAGTGTGGCTACGAATGTAAGCCCGGTGGCGGCACTACTCCGCCTGACACTGGCGGCGGCGGGGGCGGTTTCTAATAACTGCTTGGCCTGAAGAAAAGCCGGCATTTGCCGGCTTTTTTATTACATGCGTGAAGCATTAAATGCGCAGGGGTCTTTGTCGTTTTTTAGTCTTTCATCGGGCTCACTCGGGTAGCCAAGGTGAACAATAAATTCTTTCAAGGGCATTTCTTTATACCACCTGCGCAGGTGTTGGCATGTTCGATTGCCGCACTTGACAGTAGGTTCTCTGCAGGGGAAAGAGTAAGAACACTGTTCTAATTTGAACTGTGGTACGAGCACTGTGCCTTTTAATTGCCATTGCCCGAACATATCACCAGCCGGGGTGGCATTGCCGAAACGCAGCCGGCCATCGGTGCAGAAAATCTCATAGCCGATACCGGCGGCTACCATAAACGATTTGCGGGCTTTAATAAAACTGCGAAAAATTCTGTCGCCCTCAGTGGAAATGATTTTGAGTACAGCCTTTTCAATTGCCTGGTTCTTTTCGTTTTCGAAGTATACTTTCATGTCATAATCATATAGAGAACCTGTGCCGCTGTAATGTTTGTCTTTTAAGGCCTGGGCCTTTGACTTGAATTGCGCATCGTCATGTTTGCGGCCGGCCAAAATGGCCTGAAAGAACAGAGTTTCTTCGCTTACATTGAAGCCTATCTCGCCGGCAATCTGCAGGGCTTTTGCTGCTGTCTCATATTCTTTGAGTTCAATGGCTACCATGGCATGGTGTAGATAGGTGTTGAAGTTAGGCCGCAGGCGCAGGGCTTCTATGCCGGCTTCTTTTGATTTCTGCCATTCTTTTTGCTGATAATGCTGTTTAGATAGCTTCTGGTGTTCTTCGGCTTCGCGAATAACCGCCATAGACCTGTCTCTATTTGCCTTTGCCCATTCAAGGGTGAGATATTTTTCAGAGCAGCCCGAAGAAATTAATGGGCAAATCAACAGCGTCAGAGTCAATCGCAAAGCTAAATTCATTGAGAAAAGCTGCGCACTTCGACACTGCTGCTGATATCAGCAAGAGCGCCATCAGCATATTTGACCTTAAGAGAACCGTCAGGGTTTAAACCCACAGCCCGAATTGATTTGCCGGTCTCATCTTCGAGAAACGCGCCTTCAAGGTGACTGGCCTGCCAGTAGGCCTTGCAGAATTCATCGCTCAGGGGGATTGTCTGGCTCTGCAGCTGTGATTTGAGATGAAAAAGCAGGTGATTGGCCAAATCGTTGATACTCTTTTCTTCAGCAGTAATCTGCTTTAATGAATTTGCTCTATTATTGAGCTCGCCAAAGTCGCTACTGTTAACATTGGTACCAATGCCGATGATCACCTGGCCGTTGTGATATTCACAGAGAATACCTGCGACCTTTTTCGTTTCGAAATAAACATCATTAGGCCATTTTAAATGAAAGCCGTCTTTGAACGGGGCCAGAGTCTGCCAGACTGCATACCCGCAAATTACTGTCGCAGGTATTATGGCGCCAGCCTCGCTGCTTCTGGGTTTGAATACTGTTGAAAGGGCCAGATCTAAGCCGGCTTGCATTTGCCAGCTGTTCTGGCCCCGGCCGCGGCCAGCTGTCTGTTCTTTTGTAATAACCGTTGTAAAATCTGCGGTGAAATCTTGCGGGTGTTCTTTTACATAGGTCTGGGTCGAATCAACTGAATCAAGCTCAATTATTTTAAACTGGCTCATGGCTGCTGAGTTTTTTACCTAACCATGTCTTGCTTATCGCAAATTGGTTAAGGTGCCAGAGTGCGTTTAATGGCCTTGCCGATGGGGTTGGGTATGTGTTCGAGGGCCCCCAGCATATGGGGCAGGGCCTTGAGGCGTAGGCCCTGATATTCACTGGGCACAATGGCATCGATCATAAAGGGGCCGCCCTGCGACAGGGCCTTCTCTAAGGCTGCGTTAAACTCTTCTGCTGTTCTGGCGGTGGCAGCGGGCACACCCATACCCTTGGCCAACTCAGCAAAACTGATGGGTGGCTCAGACAAATCGAGCTGGGCTTTGGCCTTGGGCCCGATTTTTTCGGCACCTACACGCTGCAGCTCAATATTCAAGATGGCATAAGAGCGGTTGTTAAACACAATGTTGACTACATCGAGGTTCTCTTGTTGCATCGTCCATAATGCTTGAATGGTGTACATAGCCGAGCCATCGCCAGAAAGTGAGATAACTTTGCGGTCGGGGCAGGCTACTGCAGCGCCTACGGCCACTGGCAGGCCCTGGCCAATGGCACCACCGGTCAGAGTTAATACATCATGTCGGGGCGACTTCGCCGTATGGTAGGGAAGTTTCACCCCCGAAGTCTGGGCTTCATCAGATATGATGGTATTCTCGGGCATCAGCGCACCAATGGCCTGACATACTTTTTCTGCAGTTAATTTGCCTTTAGGAAGTTTAGGGCGTTCGAGGGGCTGCAGTTGTGGTTCAGTCTCGCGCGCCCCCACTGTATCAACAAGGGCTTCGAGAGTCTGCAGTACATCTTCTTCAGGTGCAATGAGGTTATGCACTTCGCACTTGTCGGGTACCAGATAACTTTTTTTACCCGGGTAGGCGAAAAAAGAAACGGGGGCCTTGGTATCGACCAGTATCATGTGTTTGAGCCCGTTCATCTGCACCCCGGCCATCTCGGCCAGGTAGGCAAGGCGTTCAACGTGGGGTAGGCCAGCACCCCGCTGAATCTTGGTAGGAAAAACTTCGGTTAACAGTTTTACGCCGGTTTTTTCGGCAATACGCGAAGCGGCTATTAAGCCTGGCTCTCGCAGGGCCTGACCACCAAGAATCAGCGCAACTTTCTTTTCTTCTTTAATAACTTTAG
>CAZHLC010000351.1:0-5222 GCA_964532545.1 uncultured Leptospiraceae bacterium
GTTCTGCGTACAGTTCAGCATGTTTATTTTTCAGCTGCCTGGGCTTTTCGAAAAATGCCTCGGTGGCCACTGCGAAAAACTCGGCCGGGCTTTGCGCCCCATAAGAATAAAGAACGCTCTTCTTGCACCGGCGCACGGTTCACCAGGTCTTCAAACCCAGCAGACAGTGGGGTTTCAAACAAGCGCTTACGATTGTTCTGTCTGCGCAGGAATCTGTAGAGCGAACGCCCAAAGAAAAAAACAGTTATAGCCAGCAGTGCGAAAAACGCGTACACGGTTATCTCTATTCAGAAAAAATAGAATCGGCTGCCTACAACTTTTTCAGCTTACCCTGGTAGAATCAGTATTTGGTATACTTATTGAAGGGGTAGTAACGCCCCTCTTTGGTAAAAGCCACCACCATAAAGGGGTCTTTTCTGTTTTTAAACTCCATGCCAGGGGTGCCCACGGGCATGGCCGGTACACTGAGGCCGGTGATCTGTGGCCGCTCATGTAAGAGCTTTACAATATCTTGCGCAGGCACGTGACCCTCAATCACATAGCCGTCAATTTCAGCGGTGTGGCATGAGGCCATCTGCTCGGGCACGCCCAGCCTCTTTTTAACCGGCTTCATATCTTTGGTAACTACGCCCGTAATCTTAAAGTCATGCTCTTCTAAATGGCTGAGCCATTTCTTACAGCAGCCACAGGTGGGTGAATAAGTAACGGTAATGGCCCGCTTGGCCTCGGGCAGGGGCTTATAGTCTTTTTTAGCCCAGCCCTGATTGCAACCGATCAGTGCAGCGCTGAGAATAAAAATAATTGCGAGTCTCGTTTTCATCTTTTAAGGTTAGCAATTTTTGCCCCAAATGGCACTTTTTCAACTGATCTGATTCTGCTTTTGGCAGTTGGGGCAGAAATAGATACGCCGGCCGGCAGCCTCTGTTTTCTGAATAGTGTTGCCACAGACCCAGCAGGGCTGGGCCTCACGGCTGAACACCCAGTGCCGGTAAAATCTTCGACGCTTACCTGCGGCCTTCAAGGTGCGGGCGTGCTTTAAATCATTGGTAATACCATTGTGGCGATAAGACTGCCGGGCTACCGACACCGCAGCCTGGGCCAGCTTCTCTAGCTGCTCAGGGCTGCAATCAACAGGCTTTATGTTATAGGGTAGGCGGGCCACAAATAGAATTTCGCTGCGCAGATAGTTGCCAATGCCGGCGACCAGCTGCTGGTCAAGCAACAGGCTGGCCAGTTGGCGACGTTGAAAGCCACCAAGGCGCTCAAGCAGCTCAGCTGGCTTAATCTTCAGAATGTCAGGGCCAATCTTCTTCAAAAACCGGTGCTAACCAATTTCATCGGGCCGCAACACCTCGATGTCAGAAGCACTGTATAACAGTGCCGACTTTTGAGAATTATGAATGGCAAGACGCAGCTGGCGGTTGGTTAGGGGGAAGTTATAGGCCTTACGAATCATCCATTTGCCGTAGAGCTGGTTGTGGCTGTAGATTGACAGCTGGTTATCAAAGTGAATCAGCAGGGCCTTACCCCTGGTTTCGACCTCAACCACCTTACGGCCAGTCAGTTCTTTTTCAAATGGTTTTAACTCTGCAAAGGCAAAGTCTATTTCAACCACGGGGCGGCCTTTAATGGCTCTTTCAATCTGGTCGGCAGCTTTTCGAATCTCTGGGCCCTCAGGCATATAACAGTGTGCTCATGAAAACCAGGGTGTGCCAAAATAAGCAGCGGCCAAAAACAGCTTAAAATCAAATTCAATAGATAAATTCTGGTCATGCTTGCGGGCCGAATTATGAATGCCCATGACCGATGATATTTACAAAAACCTTAAAGAGCACTTCAAAAAAGTAAAGGGTGTAGAGCTGCCCGGGCCAAAAGGGGCCCAGGGCCTCAAACATCAGGGCAAGATGTTTGCCATGTTCTACAAGGGCGATTTAACGGTAAAACTCTCGCCCGAGCGGGTACAAGAGATAATTAAAGCCGGCCATGGTGAACCCCACGACCCGGGCACCGGCAAACCGATGAAAGACCGGGTTCTAATACCGGCCTCAAAAAAGCGCGGCTGGGTAAAGTTCTGCGAAGAGTCTTTTGACTACGTGAAGAAATAAGAATAGCCCATCGAAAGCCCCAGAAAAATGGTAATAATAATTGCTACTAAACCAAGGGCGGCGTAGACCCCATTTCTATGTTGGTATTTCACTCTGAGACCCTGAGAGCGATTTAGCCTCTGTCAATGATATCTGTTTCTCAGAGCCGCGCCAGCGATCGAAGCGGGGCCCCCGGGGGCCGTAGCGAAGAGCGCGGTCGGCCTGCGGGGCCGAGGCGCCCATTTACAGAACCACTTTTAACAGCTGACCCACGGTAGTGCCACCCTCAACGGGGTGTCGTAACCGGGCCTTCTTGTTCACTGTATAAACGTTTCTGCGGCCTTCTTTTTTTATGGTTAACACGCCGGCCTGGGCAAGGTCACGCACAATGGCCTGTACGGCTCTTTCGGTAATGCCCACATCGTCAGCCACATCACGCAACCGCCTCTGTGGATCTCTGGTAAGACAGACAAGAACATGCGAATGGTTGGTTAAAAAAGTAAAGTCATGAAAACCATCTTTTTCGGCCATTTGAGTTTTATTTATTGGCAGGGTTCAGTTCGACAACTAAAAAATCGTGTAAAACTAAGCATGAATCAATATTCGCGTAAAGTGCTACTAGAGAGACAAAAAGTATGTTGACGACAAGTTAGTATTAATGCTAATACGATTGAAAATCACCTATTTGAAATTTTACGAATACGAGGCACCCTGTAATGACACATTTATTTAAGGACATAAAGAGCGACTTTTCGGCCAGCCTGGTGGTCTTTTTTGTTGCACTGCCCCTCTGCCTGGGCATCGCTCTCGCATCGGGTGCACCATTATTTTCAGGCATTATCGCCGGCATTGTAGGTGGCCTGATTGTTGGGGCCGTCAGCGGCTCACCCCTGGGGGTCAGCGGGCCGGCTGCAGGGCTTGCGGTGATTGTGCTCGCAGCGATCGCCAGCCTTGGTTCTTTCGATGTCTTTCTTATGGCCGTTGTTCTAGCAGGCGTTATGCAGCTGGCCATGGGTTACGCCAAGGCGGGCATCATTGCCTATTTTTTTCCCACGTCGGTGATCAAGGGTATGCTTTCAGGTATTGGCCTGCTCATCTTTCTCAAGCAGATACCTCACGCTATCGGCTATGACAAGAACCCCGAAGGCAACTTCGCCTTTTTACAGCCGGGTAATGAAAACACCTTCAGTGGTATCTTACATGCCCTCGAATCAATTTCACCCGGCGTGGTTATAATATCTGCCATTTCAATTGCCGTTCTGATTTTGTGGGAAACAGTACTTTCAAAGAAACACAAGATTTTTCAGGTGATTCAGGGGCCGCTGGTGGTCATCGGCCTGGGCATACTGGCTAATCATCTGTATCAAAACCATTTTACAGAATTCAAACTTGCGTCAGACCAGCTGGTCAGCATTCCGGTACCCGACAGCCTGGGCGCGTTTGTAGCGCAGTTCACAATGCCCGACTGGGGCGCCATTGCACGCTTTGATGTATGGAAGGTCGCCGTGGTACTGGCCATCGTGGCCAGCCTTGAGACCCTTCTCTGTGTTGAAGCCACTGATAAGCTTGACCCTCACAAACGAATTACACCAACCAATCGCGAACTGAAGGCCCAGGGCATTGGCAACCTGGTCTCGGGCCTGATTGGTGGTTTGCCAGTAACCCAGGTAATCGTGCGCAGCTCGGCAAATATCGCCTTCGGCGGAAGTTCAAAGATGTCGAGCATTCTGCACGGTGGCTGGCTGCTGATCAGCGCCTTGACCATCGCTGCTGTACTGAATATGATTCCCCTGTCAAGCCTTGCAGCTATTTTATTTCTGGTTGGCTACAAGCTGGCTAAGCCGGCTCTTTTTAAGCAGATGTATAACAAAGGGTGGGATCAATTCGTGCCCTTCATAGTAACCATCGTTGGCATTCTGCTCACCGACCTGCTTATCGGCATCGCCCTGGGTCTGGGGGTGGGCATTATCTACACCCTTAAAAACAGCTACGAAAACTCACATAGTGTTGAAGACATTATCTCAAAAGAGAATGGTGAAGCCGTTCACCATGTCACCCTTGCTGAAGAAGTCTCGTTTGTTAACAAGGCACCCCTTCTCATTACGCTCAAAGACATTCCTGAGAATTCAACCGTAATTATAGATTACAGTAAGAGTAAATGGGTCTCTCAAGATATTCTCGAAGTTATCGATGACTACAAACACAATGCAGAATCTAAAAATATCAAGCTGACCATAATGGCAGGTACACAATAAGGGGCGTCAAAGGCCCCTACATCTGCACGTTGCTTAATACCGGAAACGGCTTCGGCCTTTCTTCGTCACTTTCTTCTAACAGATGAGATATCTCAATCTCAAGAGTACGCGCAATGGCAGAAATGGGAACATCATGAATCGTACCTTCAAAGGGGTTCTCACCGGCCCGGCCCATTCTTCCCATTGTATGAAAAATCCATGAAACACATACAATAAAGGGAATAGATGCGATAGTCAACCAATCTGGATTCACACCGATAGTTTTCTCTAGAGCCACCCCGATCTGGGTGAACTCTTGAATCATGGCGTAAGGCAATAGCAGAATGAAGGCCCAGGTGAGATGAAGCCCCAGGGTGAAATACTGCCTGGGGTAGGGAAAGTTCTTGATGCGCTCAGACTTACCCTGCAGAGTATAAAGAACCTGAATGACATCTTGTAATTTGAGATAGCTGAACTGCCAGATCTTATCTTTATCTTTCAGCTCAGTCAGCTGCTTTGACTGAAGAGTTAAAATCGCCGATTGTTTATTAGGGTGTTGCAGAACTTTTTTTAAATCATTTTCATTCAATAAAGGTTTCAAAGATTCTTCTAAGGTTTCAACTCTCTCAGGGTTATAGCGTATTTTGTTGAAACGCTCTACCCGCTTGGGGTCGGTGATCTGAGGAATCTCCCATAATTTCGGTGCTCTCATCGAAAACCGCAGCGCAGTCAGCCAGGCACGGTGGCGATAGAGAATCTGTTTCACCGCCGCTGCATCGTTCTCAACCATATCACGTACAAACAGAGTGAACGTTCGCGTTTCGTTAACTATGCCCCCCCAGATCTTACGGGCCTCCCACACTCGATCGTAGGCCGAGTTGTTCTGAAAACCAATAAGAAAAGC